>DASWYM010000130.1:0-10242 GCA_036404975.1 Chitinophagaceae bacterium | reverse complement strand
AAAACATCAATTCATGTCTGGTTATTTATTGCTGGTGATAGCCGTTGCTGTCGTCTTCGTGTTTGTATTGGTGCTGTCCATGTTCAGCCGCTACAAGCGTTGTCCCTCCGATAAGATCCTGGTTGTTTACGGTAAAGTAGGCAAGGGCACGGAAGGCAACCTGAGTGCCCGGTGTATCCATGGTGGCGCCGCCTTTATCTGGCCCGTGATCCAGGACTACTCGTTCATGGACCTGACGCCCATGTCTATTGAAGTGAACCTGACCAAGGCGCTTTCGAAGCAAAACATCCGTGTGGATGTGCCTTCTAAGTTCACTGTGGGTATCTCTACCGAACCCGGTGTGATGGAGAACGCTGCCGAGCGTTTGCTGGGCCTGCAATCGCAGGACATTCATTCGCTGGCCAACGACATCATCCTGGGACAGATGCGCCTGGTAGTGGCGATGATGGACATCGAAGAGATCAATAATAACCGCGATAAGTTCCTGAGCAACGTAGCGTCGAATGTGGAGGCCGAACTGAAGAAGATCGGTCTGAAACTGATCAACGTTAACATCACCGATATCAAAGACGAGAGCGGCTATATCGAGGCCCTGGGTAAAGAAGCTGCCGCCAAAGCCATCAACGAAGCGAAGAAGAGCGTGGCCGAGCAGGACAAAGTGGGTGAGATCGGTAAAGCCGAAGCCGAGAGGGAGAAGGATACCAGCATCCAGCAAACCCAGAAAGAGCGCGATGTTAAGATCGCCGAAACCCAGCGCGACCGTGACGCACAGATCGCCATAGCCGTAAAGGATAGAGAGATCATCATTGCTTCCGCCAAACGCGACGAACAGATCGGAAAGGTAGAAGCCGAAAGAGACACCCGTATTAAGACGGCCGAAGCCAATGCCATTGCGGTGCAGGGGGAAAACCAGTCCAAGATACAGATTGCCAGTTCGGACGCCGAGCGCCGCGAGCGCGAAGCCGAAGCCCTGAGACGCGCTATTGCCGCCGAGAAAGTGCAGTCAGCCAAAGCATCGGAAGAAGCCTATATGGCCGAGCGTAAGGCAGAAGATGCCCGTGCCGAAAAGGAAAGAGCCTTCCAGAACGCCAACATTGTGGTATCGGCCGAGATCGCCAAGCAAAAAGCCATCATCGAAGCCCAGGCTGAAGCCGAGCGCATCCGTGAGAAGGCCAAGGGTGAAGCCGACGCCATCTATGCCAAACTCGAAGCAGAGGCACGTGGTATGTACGAGATCCTGACCAAGCAGGCCGAAGGCCTGGACCGCATTGTAAAAGCGGCCGGCAACAATCCAAAGGACGCTGTGCTGCTGCTGATCTCCGACAAGCTGCCCGAACTTGTGAGGATGCAGACCGACGCCATCAAGAACATCAAGATCGACAAGGTGACGGTATGGGAAAACGGCGCCAATGGCGAGGGCAAGAGCTCTACCGCCAATTTTGTGTCGGGACTGTACAAGGCCGTGCCGCCCCTGAAGGACATCTTCGACATGGCCGGCATGAACTTACCGGAGTACCTGGGAAAGGAAACGCCAGCCGGGGAAACGAAGAGCAAAGACAACCAGCCCCTGGAACTGTTGGGTTAAAGAAAATAGTCAACCTTTAGACAAAGCCCAGGTGGATAACCTGGGCTTTTTACAAAGCAAAGCACACTAATCCTGCAATGTTTGTCCAATACCTAAACTCTTCGCATCTTAACGCAAAGAATCCCCTTATGAATTCACTGCTGAAAAGGATGGCATTGGGGCTACTGATCGCCGTTGTTCCCTTTCTTGCCGGAGCCCAACCCGAAAAGACCTCTGCACAACCACCAAAAATACAGGCGGCCATCCTGCTGGATGTAAGCGGCAGCATGCAGGGACTTATAGAGCAGGCAAAAGCGCAGTTGTGGAATATGATGAATGTGATGGGCCGTGTGCACAGCCCTCAGGGCACACCCCGCATTGAAGTGGCACTATATGAATACGGTCGCAGAACCAACCGCCAGGATGATGGCTTTTCCCGGCGGGTATCGCCCTTCACTACCGACCTGGACAGCCTTTCCAAACTGCTTTTTGGACTTACGATCGACGGCAGTGATGAACACTGTGCCCACACCATTTACCAGTCGCTGAACGGACTGGACTGGGACACATCGGCCGCCAGCTACAAAGTGATCTTTATTGCCGGCAATGAGGACTTCATGCAGGGGCGCATACCCTATGAGCAGGCGTGTGCCGAGGCCCGCAAAAAGGGTGTTATTGTCAATACCATTTATTGCGGCCCGCGCAACCGCGGTGTCGATGAACGCTGGGACCTGGGGAACCAGTGCGGCAACGGCAGCTATACATACATCAACCACAACCTGAAGATGGAAGACGCCCCCACTCCTTTCGACAGCGTATTGCTGGTCCTGAATGATCAATTCAACAGCACCTATATACCCTATGGCCGCCGGGGATCAAAAGGCCATGCCCAGCAGGCGGAAGTAGACAAGCTAAACTTTGGCATCAGCCGCAAGGTAGCGGCACGAAGAGTAATGGTTAAAAGCCAGTCGAAATTGTACCATAATGGTGACTGGGACCTGGTGGATGCCGTGCAAAGAGACAGCAGCCTGCTGACCCGAGTGGAGCGGTCCACCCTGCCCGACTCATTACAAAAGACTAGTATTAACCAACTGCGCCAGGTAGTGATGGATAAAAAGGTGCAGCGGGCACAACTGCGGCAGGAGATCAGCACTGTACAGCAGCAGCGCGAAGAGTTCCTCGAAGACGAGCGGTCGAAGTCTTCCACCTTACAACAATTCGCTACCCTGGAGACCGAGATCGAGAAGATCATCCAGCAGCAGGTGCAGCGGTTTCGAATGTTTATCCGCTAAAGTCATTTTATGTGGGCGAATGCAAAATGTCTTCGTTACTACAACCAGGCATTACTGAAAGCTTCTGTTGATTCGCTCAAAAACCTTATGGACCACTACATCGCAATACACCAGGTTGAACTCGTACAATTCCGAAGAGGTATACAGTTGCTCGAGCTGCTTTTGTAGCAGCGTCTTGGCCCTGTTCAGCCGCACTTTTACATTCACGGTGCTGATCTCCAACAGTTCTGCCGTTTCGGCTACACTAAATCCCTCCACTTCCCTTAGAATAAACACACACCGGTAGGAAAGGGGGATTTGCTGAAGACTGAATTCCAGTGCCCGGGAGAGCTCTTTGTTTAAAACTGTCTTTTCCGTAGCCGTACCACTTTGCAACGTAAGGGCAGGCACCGCTTCCTCACTGATGCGCTCACCGTCGGGGACCTCGTACCGGAAGTATCCATAACGGAGCTTATACAGGCACTTATTGACCATGATCTTGGAGATCCAGGTCTTGTAGGCAGCCCTGTGGCCAAATTGAGCCAGTTGCTGAAAGGCAGCCACATGTGTATCCTGCATCAGGTCCTGCGCATCGGCATGGTTAAACCCATTGCTACGGGCTATTTTATAAAGCACGGGATTATGCCTTCGGATAAGGATTTCGAACAAGGCAGTCTCCCCCTCCAGCACCCTGCGTATGATGTCAGCCTCACTGCTAAGTCCTATGTGCGCCAGCGAATTGTCCATATCCTATTGTATTAAGTTACATTAATATCCTGTAATGAAGGTCCGGGAGAAGAACTCTTCGCCCGTGTAGACCCTGCTTTAATCCAGAGCAGGCGACGAGGTAAAAGGTTACAGGAGGCATCCATTTTCTGCATCCTTGTAATGCACCTTTTCATTGTCCGCTACCGACGTTTCATAGGGACTCTTTTACGCTTCATCAATTTCCTCCTTGCCTTCGCCTTTTTCCGGGGCGTACTTGCAGGTAAAACAACCAGCATGAACCGTTATCACATCCTCACCATAATTCTGCTCGCGCTGACCTTGGTGGCCGAGGCGCAAAAGCGCACCGACCAGCCCTGGCAACTCGACGTGGCTGCCGGCCTCCATTCCTTTTATGCCCCGGTAGAGCACCTGCAATGGCGCCGCCCGGAACTGGTAACCACCGCCGGGTGGGGTAAGCCCCTGGGTAAAAAGCAGGCTTTCGAAGTGACCCTACAGTTAGGGTACGCCCGCAACAATTACCAGGGCGATGCCGTCTTCCTGCAGTTGCTGGGAAAGTTCCAGCCTGTTATCGCCCAAAAAGTAGAACTGGGACTGGGTCTTGGCTTTGGGTACCGCCTGGCTCTATATCCTTCCACAGCTCATAAGTGGAACGGCAGCGAATGGATAGAGGGAAGCCCGTTCAAAGGAATATACCAGGTGCCGGTTCAGCTGAGCGTAGGCTATCGTTCCATTCACCTGGGTCAACACGAGATCAGGCCATACGTGGCCTACCAGCTCCAGGCCCTGCTGGGCTACAACCCCGACCTGTCGCCCCTGCCCGTCTCTGCCGCTTTATTAGGACTAAAGATTCAAAAACCATAAACACCCTCATCATGAAGAAGTTTTCTCTCCCCATTTTTTTCATCACCCTGCTGATCCTTTCCGGCTGCCGCAAAGACCTGCTTCAACAACCTGTCGCCCCCTGCAGTAAGGAAAACGTAAGCAACAGTACCCACCCCATGAAAGACTCCGTCGAAGCCATCATCGCCCGCTATATAGCGAAAGGCATCCCGGGCATACAGGTAACACTGAAAAACAACGACGGATGGTACTCCACCGCAGCAGGCTATGCAAGCCTCGAAACCAAAGCTCCTCTGCAGCCCTGCACTCCCGGTTGGCTGTTCAGCCTGACCAAGGCCTACACAGCATCGCTGGTAATGAAGCAACACGAAAAGGGAACCATCGACCTGGAAGCCCCAATCCGCCAGTACCTGCCTTCCGATGTGGCGGCTCACATTAAGGGCAGCGACAAAGTCACCGTGCGCATGCTGCTCCACCACTCCTCCGGCATTATCAACTTTACCGACCTGCCGGAGTATATGACAGGGCAGTTCAACAACCCCGCCGACCAGCCTTCCATCCAGGAAATGCTCCGGATGGTCTATGACAAGGACCTGCTTTCCGACCCTGGCACTAAGTACTTTTACAGCAATACTAATTACCTGTTGCTTTATGTGATCCTGGAGACGGTGACCGTCAAGCCCTACCAGCAGTTGCTGCAGACTGATATCCTGAATCCCTTGCAGCTACGGAACACCTACTACAACGTCTCTCCCGCCAAAGCCACGGCCCTGAACTTTCCCAACTATTACTTCGACCGTTATGCCAAGGACCAGTTAGAGAACGTAACCCTTTGGAACCACTACGTAGGCAATGCCTCTTACGGCTGGGGCGGGATAGCAGCTACCCCTACTGACGCCATCCGTTTCTATGAAGCCCTAATGCAGGGAAGCGTGGTCAGCGCCTCCTCCTTGCAGCAGATGACTACCTGGTTCCAGGGCTCCGACTCCGATGCGCCCAACTACGGCCTGGGCATAGAGTACTGGCAGTTCCACCCGGGCTCCACACCCCAGCGCGGACATGAAGGCGATGGCATCGGCAATTCGACCATGATCCTTTATGTGCCCGACAATCATACCTACCTTTTCATTAACTGCACGGCCGGCCGTAAGCTCTTTGGTCCCTACCTATTTAAGATTACTGACTTCAAAAACGAACTGGGCCGGTATGTGGCACGATGGAGATGAAGGACGTGAAAGGTGAAAGGTGAGACGTGAAAGAAAGAGAGAGGCTGTACGCTACACCCTATACGCAGAGGGATTATTGATTATTGGGCCTCTGCTGCAGTGAATCTTACTACAGTAGGCCACCTGCACCCGCAAAGAAAGAATGAATAATCCAATAATCAATAACGGGCAACAGAAGGACTCTTGCCGCTGTAGGACAATCTATGACCTAATGGCTTATTGACCCAATGACTGCTCATATATTCATCTGCTCTCAAGCATTCGATCCTCCGGGAAGAACGGTTCATGAAGCAATTCTAACGCTTCATGAACTCTTCCTTCTGCCTGACGGTAACTGTCGATAACTTGATCATCCTAACACAACCTAAGCACATGGGCCACCCGAAAGTTGAGCTGAACGACCGCTGGTTCCGAATCATAGGCATTCCCCTGATTGCCTACATGTCGCACGTGATCTTCTTTAACGAGAACCACGGCTCACCGGATGAAGGCTTCTCCTCCTGGCAGGTGATCCTCATCTCGGCGGCCGAAGCCCTCATCCTATGGGAAGGCAACCGCCTGGTGCTCATCTTTTGCCGCAGCCGCTACCCCGAACTTACCCAGTCGCGCCAACGCATCCTTAGCCAGTTTACGGGCTGCATGCTGGCCACCATCCTGATCCGCTATGCCAACATCTGGTTCTACGACCAAACCCTGTTCTGGGGCTACATGTTTCCACCCGAAGGATACCTCTACAGCATCTTTGTGGGCCTGCTCTACGTGATCATCGTGGCGGGTGTGTACGAAGGGCTCTATTATTTCCACAAATGGAAACAGCTCTTCTCCGAGGCCGAGGCTTTGAAGCGCGAGAACCTGCAAACCCAGCTCGACTCCCTCAAAACGCAGATCAACCCCCACTTCCTGTTCAACAACCTGGGATCGCTGTCGTCGCTCATCATAGAAGACCCTGCCCGGGCCGTCACCTTTGTCAACGAGCTTTCGTCCGTCTACCGCTACCTGTTGCAGGCCAACGAACGCCAGCTCACCACGCTGAAAAGCGAACTGGCCTTCCTGCGCGACTACTTCCACCTGCTGAAGACCCGCTTTGGTGATGCCCTCCACCTGGAAGTGGATATAGAGGACCACCAGTTCCCAAGACTCCTGCCGCCGCTCACCCTGCAGTTGCTCATCGAAAACGCCGTGAAGCACAACATCGTACTGCCCCAGAAACCCCTGCACATCCGCCTGTACACCGACGAAGAAGACAACCTGGTGGTGGTAAACAACCTTCAGAAAAAAGCTTCGCCCGTCCTGTCCAACAAAGTGGGACTGCGCACCATAATTTCCAAATACCGGCTCCTGAACCGCGGCGCCGTACAGGTGGCGGAAACGGCTACCTACTTCCGGGTAACCCTGCCCCTGGTCAAAAACAATGTATATGAAACTATTAGTAGTTGAAGACGAAGGCCTGCTGGCCCGGCAGCTGATCACCCTCCTAACAGCCCTCGAGCCCGAGGCCCAGATAGTGGGACAGACGGCCAGCATCGACTCTACCCTCGAGTGGCTGGCCAACCACCCGGCGCCCGACCTGGTGTTCATGGACATCGAGCTCGCCGATGGCCAGTGCTTTGAGATCTTCAACCGCTACCCGGTGAAGAGTCCCGTGATCTTTACCACCGCCTATGATGAATACGCCCTGCGCGCCTTCAAGGTCAACAGCATCGATTACCTGCTCAAGCCGGTACAGGTGGACGACCTGCGCACAGCCCTCGTCAAATGGAAGGACTTACGGGCGCCGTCTTCGGTCAGCCAGTCTATCGCCCATATCGATATCCTCGTGAACGACCTCGTAAAAGCGCGGGAGGGTGCTACCTACCGCGAACGCTTCCTGGTGAAGCAGGGCCAGAAGATGCTTTCGGTCAATACCGGCGAAGTAGCTTTCTTCCAGGCGAAGAACACCCTCAATTACATCATCACCCGTTCGAGGCAAAAGTTCCTGCTCGACTACACCCTCGACGAGGTGGAAGAACTGGTGCCAGCCAAAGACTTCTTCCGCGCCAACCGCCAGTACATCATCGCCCACGACATCATCACCGCTTTTCATCCCTGGTTCAACGGGAAGCTCAAAGTCGATCTCTCGCTTCCGCTGGAAGAAGAGATCATTATTAGCCGCGAGAAGGCCCCGCTATTCCGGGAGTGGATGGGAGCGTAGAGGAGCTGCGAGCCATGAGCTGCCAACTTTGTCCGTTCCATTCAGGCTTCTCCTAATCCCCAATCCCTCCTGCACCCCCTTTCTCCCGTATTTGTCTCGCCTTTCACCCGGCTTTGTCCCGGCTTTCTCCCGGCCTATAAAGGCCCGGCACAGATACGGGTGAAAGGCGACGCATACTGGAAAGCGATCGGGGACCTTTCATAATCTGCAGCATAGGTCCATCAGCCACAGATCCGCAATGTCAAAGAACTAACCCCCCGCCCCTGAAGGGGAGAAGGCCGGCCCACAAAGCCTTTTGAACAGGCACTCTTGCCTATCCACTGTAAAGTTCCTGAAGCATTGCGAGCTAAAGAAGTAGGGGGTGTCATAAAGGGTCTATACTTCCTATTTCTTCCTATTTTGGGTCTATAAGGGTCTTCCGTATTCGGGATGACTGTAACCAGTTGCGACTATAACAGTGTCATCCTGCTAAGGATCTATGCAGAGTGCTATCAGGTTTTTGGCATGCAATAGAAGCTCTGTCACGGGCAGCCCCCTTTATTGTCCAACTGGCCGTTACCGCTGGTGTATTCTTGCCCTGGAACGATCTCCCGGCCCGGGCAAATTGGCTGTCGAACACTATTTCGCCAAATGCTTTATGCATCAATGATTTCTTGATATCCTGCCGCGGCTTCCCTTCCACACGCTGCAGCCAACCGCACCGTCCCCAAACCGGTCATACAATCCCCGTGTTAAAATATACCGGCGGTAAAGACGTCCGTGATGGCTGCCTATAGCTTTGTGCCCCGTTGATTGTTCCGTCCGCTTGTCCAGCAAACAGACCGCACAACAAGATTCAGGTTCTCCCTGTAACCTTACCGGAGGGGCCTGCGTCCAACGATGCAGAACTGTAAAAACGCTGACAAAAGCAAACGAAACAACACACATGAAACGCTTAACTATCTCTGCTATGAAAGGTTTACTCACTAAGACGACAAACTATCTGAAAACCACCACTGCCCTTTTCCTTATGATCCTGCTGACCGCTGCCACTGCCCAGGCCCAGGCCCCTGGCCGCATTACCGGCCTCGTGCAGGAAGGTGGTAAAGGACTGAGCGGCGTAACGGTTACGCTGCTGAAGGTTAAAGACTCCTCGCTCACCAAAGTAGCGCTCTCCGGCAACAACGGAACCTACGAATTCGAAAACATAAAAGAAGGCGCTTACCTCCTCACCTTTACCCATACAGGCTTTGAGAAAAAGACGACCGATGCTTTTGACCTGGCACCCGGCGCCACCGTGCAGCAACCGGCCACTGTGCTGGAACCAGCCACCAAAGGCTTAACGGGCGTAACCGTACAGGCCCGCCGCCCCCTGGTAGAAAACAAGATCGATAAAATGGTGGTGAATGTAGATGCTTCCCCTACCAACGCCGGCGCTAACGCTCTCGAGGTATTGGAAAAATCACCAGGCATCTCGGTGGACCGCGATGGCAACATCAGCATCAAAGGCAAGCAGGGAGTGATCGTCCTCATGGACGGCAAGCCCACCCACCTCAGCGGCCAGGACCTGGCCAACCTGCTGCGCAACCTGCCCGCCAGCCAGCTCGACCAGGTAGAGATCATGACCCAGCCTTCGGCCAAATACGATGCATCGGGTAATTCCGGCATCCTTAACCTGCGCACCAAGAAGAGCCTCGCCAAAGGCTTTAACGGCTCCATCAATTTATCCTACGTGCAAGGCCGCACGCCTAAATCACCCAACAGCTTCTCGTTCAACTACCGCAATGCAAAGATCAACCTGTTTACCAACCTGAGCTACTCCTACTGGTCGGGCTTTAACGACCAGCAACTGCTGCGCAAGTTCCATAAGGACGGCACGCTGCTCTCTGCTTTCGACCAGCAGGCCGACCAGGAACACCAGGGCCACAACTATAGTGCGCGGGTAGGCCTGGATTATACCCTGGATAAAAAGACCACCATCGGCTTCCTGGTGAACGGCACTTACAACCCCCGCCGCTGGGAAAACAATGGCCGGGCCGATATCCTGAATGGAACCGGCGGACTGGATTCCTTCAATATGGTGCAGACCATCAACCGCGACACCTGGAAAAACATGGGCGCCAACCTCAACTTCCGCCGGGTGCTCAATGCGGCTGGCCGCGAACTCACTGCCGACCTCGACCGCATTCAATACCATACGGTCAGCCGCCAGACTTCCGACAACTATACCTACCTTCCCGATAATACTTACGCCAGCGATCCGTTCCTGCTGCGCGGCCACCTGCCTGCCGACATCACCATCTACAGCGGGAAAGTGGACTACGTACACCCACTTAATAAAGAATCAAAGCTGGAAGCCGGCGTGAAAAGTTCTTATGTTTCCACCGACAATGATGCGCAATACACCCAGTTCAGCTACCATGAAAGCAAGTGGGTGGCTGA
>DASWYM010000129.1:0-6535 GCA_036404975.1 Chitinophagaceae bacterium | reverse complement strand
AACAGCGGGGAATTGAACGGCAGCTTGTCGAACTGGATGTAACCACCCTTTACCCAGAATTCGTTGTGGTGGCGGGCAGACATGTACGACTCCACTGACAGGCGGATACCGTCAGCCAGCTGCATGTCGAGGTTCAGGTTGGCTTGTGCCATATTGAAACCAGGAGCGAGGGCATATAAGGTGTTTTTGCTCTTCAGACCGGTAGCCACGGTATTTTCGTGCTTCAGGCCCTGGAACTGCTGGGTAAAGCCGGCACCCAGGCGAACTCTTGTACCTTCAAAGGGAATGGTATCAGCTTTCGAAGTTTCGAATACATTGATACCTCTTTGATCATAAGGTCTCCAGTTTGAGGGCTTGCCGTAAAACTCTTTACCAGTGTCTTTTGATTGTTGTACAGCTTCCTGAGCAGTAGCAGCGAGGGGTAGTACACAGGCCAGGACTAAAGCCGTTTTTAATGTGTACATGATGTTCTTTCTCATTTGTTTGAATTTTTAAGTTGTGGACTTTGTGTGATTGGTTACTTGTTGTGGATTGGTTATGCTTATCGAACGATCTTAGAATTGAAAGTCACAGTAATGGGGTCGCCGGTCTTGATAGTACCCATCATTACAGTAGGAGGCTTCACACCGTACTCGCTCATCTTGAACTTTTTGCTTCCGGAAACGGTGAAGCTTTTGTCGGCAGCGTTGTATTTGGCAGTGGCTACCAGGTCAGTTGCTTTTGTATTACCGGCGATAGACAGGTTACCTGCGATTTTCAGTTGGTAGGTAGTGGCATCAACCGGGGTTACAGTAGCAGAAGTCTGAACGAAGGTGATATTTTTGGCAGAACCGGTTTTCAGAGCTTTGTAGGCGTTCTTGTCCATCATGTCGTGCTCGCTCTTCAGGCTTTCAGCCGGCATAGAGAAGCTAAGCCCGGAAACACCAGTCAGCTTATCGCCTGCAATATCAAAGTTGGCAGAAGCAGTTCCTTTGCTGGATTTCATATCCCAGTCGTGCAGGGTAGAGGTACCGCTGATCACGATGCTCAGGTTCTGGGAATGGTACTTAATGTCGTTTAATAAACCCTTTGTGGAAAAAGATAACATGGTAGTGAATAAAACCATGAACATTGATAAGATTCCAAAGCGTTGTGTCCGTGTCATAGTAGGTGAGTTTTAAAATGATTATTTGTTTATTGGATCAATTCGTCGTTTAATTGATAGGACAAAACTATAGCTGCAAAAGCCCCAGGGGGATGAGTACCCTCAACGGTCCACATGAGGCTTGTCAACTTTGTGCGTGAGCCTTGTCAGAAATACATAACCTTTGTTTATGTTGTTGATAATCAGTATATTAAAAAGGATTATTGGGGTCGTTTGGAACCTGAACTATCAAAAAAACAACCTATTGGTCGTATAAATCTGGTCGTACCAGGTGCTGGGGATGACTAAAAGGGATTTACTCTTCATTATCAGACCTGAAGGTCTTTAACCAGAAGCGCCACAGGAAGGCTCAACCAGCACTTCCATGATCAATTCTGCCAAAGTGATGCACTTCAAAATGATATAAGTAATGGAGAATTGCACCTGCAGGTGTATTGTAATATCCTAAAAAGTAACAGGACGTATGAGATAGCCATTTCCTGGTGCTCCTAATCATGGCTCGAATTTTATAGTAAAGATTACCGTACCCAATAATCACACAGGAATGGAAGTATTGCACCCGAATTATGGCCTTTCAAAAAGCAGGGAAGAAGAATCGGATACCGATCAGTTCATAAACCCGTTACCCCGGGCCGTCGTGCGCCCCAACCTGCACGTGTTATTAGATGGGGAATGGCGCTTTGAACTGGACCCCCAGGACAGGGGCATGGCCGAAAGCTGGCATGTGCGGCACGACTATCCCCATACCGCCCACTGGCCGGGCACGATCGAAGAGCATATGGCCGAGGCAAAAGACCTGACAGAGCGATCGTGGCGCGACAAGGTGATCGCCTGGTACGAGCGCGAGTTTCCCCTTCCGCAATACAACGGGCTGCCCCACTCGATGCTGCAGCTAACGTTCGGCGCCTGCGGTTACGAAACAAGAGTATGGCTCAATGGCTATCCTTTATCCACATTGGAGGGTGAGGAAGTACATATCGGCGAGTATACCTCTTTCTCTTACGAGCTGGATGAAAAATACCTGAAGCCCGTAAACCGCCTGACGGTGCGCATCTGCGATACCATGGATGCCGACATCCCCAGGGGAAAGCAGGAGTCACATGTCTATAAGCGCGGCGGCATCTGGTACCAGACCTATACCGGGGCGGTACGCAGCGTATGGCTGGAGACCGTGGAGCGGAATCGCCTCCGTTCGCGGGCAGGAGTGGTTTCCATTGTAGAAGACCGCCTGGTGCGCTTTAACCTGACTTCCCGTATCCACGACCCTGGTGACTATACCATTCGTCTGAAAGTATTCAAGCGGCACCAGGAAAGTCCCGAACCGCTGGCAACGGCCGATTTCCCGCTGCGTCTTGAGGCTGGGCAGAAGCAGCAGCGCGTGGTGATGGAGATACCCGATGGCCAGTTATGGTCACCCGAGTCGCCCCACCTCTACCGCCTGAATGCACAGTTAATCGATAAGGATGGCTACACTGCAGAGATCGAAACCCATTTCGGACTGCGCAAGATAGAGGCCCGGGGCAGCCGTGTCTATCTTAATAATGAGGCCATCTACCTTGATGGCATCCTGTACCAGCCGGGGGCTGCCACCTACGAAGAAATAAAGCAGCACATGTATGCCATGAAAGAACTGGGGTGCAACCTGGTGCGTATACATATAGCAGGCGTGGATCCCCGCATCTATAAGCTGGCCGACCGGCTGGGCATCCTTTTGTGGGTGGAAGTGCCCAGTCCGCACCGCTCTACTACCAAAAGCCGCCAGAACCACAACGAAGAACTGATGCGGATGCTGTCGCTGATTGAAACGCATCCCTCAGTGGTGATCTGGAGCCTGTACAACGAAGATTGGGGCGCACAGGATATAGCTACCTCTACGGAGACACGACAATACATAATCGATATGTACCACTATATGCACCTGCACCATCCCCAGTTCCTGGTGGTGGACAACGACGGCTGGCAGCATATCTCCATGGAGGGGCGCTTGAAATCCGACCTGCTGACTGCCCACCTGTACACACCAGACCTGGGTCGTTGGAAAGAGGTGCTCGATATGATGGTCGGGGGCGAGATGGTTGGGGTGGCCGCTTTCCCATTGGTTGTAGGCGATCCGTTCTTTTACCGAAGCCAACTACCGCTGATTGTAAGCGAGTGGGGAGGCTTCGGCTTTTCCGATTACGGAGGACCCCAGGATGATGAGGCCCGCACCACCCTCATACGGCAGTTTAAAGAGGAACTGCGCAGCCGGCCCATTGCCGGTGATGTGTACACGCAGGCTACCAACATCGAAGACGAGGTCAATGGCCTGATCGACGAGAAAACCGGCGCACTGAAAGTGCCGGCAGGACTACTGAACTCGCGCGACCGTAAGCAGGTTTGACAAATGGTGCTGCCGACTGTCAACCTTAACCTTTACAGGTACGGGCTTTGGAACCCCAGGTTACGGAGCCCGGTCTTTACTTCCGGGGCACTCATAAACAGGTTCCACAGCAAGCCGGTGCGATGGTTCTCGATCATGATAATAATAGGTCCCTGGTCTATAGCCAGGTAGGAAGAGGCAAACCAGGGAACGCTCAGGTTGAACGCATCCTTAAAGCCGTATTCTCCCCAGAGCTTATCACCCAGCCGGTAGTAAAAGAACTTCAGGGCTTTCATGGATTCCTCGGGCGCGTAGGGAAAAGACGACAGGGCGGCTGTGGGTGTAATCACCCCCAGGTCGTTGTTGGGTTCGTGCGCCGAATAGCCACTTTGGTTATCGCTGGCGGTGAGTCCCCAGGTTGAATCGCTGTAGCCATACCAGCCTTTAGGATTGGCTTTGCTGTAGTTGTAATTAATCAGGGTATGCGCCCTGTTTTGGGTCCAGTAGTTCGCATAAGCATCCGTGAGGTCACGTGGGTTGATGCCGAGGAATGAGTAGTGGGCAAAGAACAGAGGTCCGCCCATGGAAGGTCCCAGGGGTAGTTGTATGCCGTAATACGTGTTGCCGTTTTTCATGCCGCCATTGGAAGCCCACCCGTTATCATAAACCGCTTTAGGGATGGCATAAGTAGGTGAAGAGACCGCCAGTACATAGGTGATCAGGGCTTCGTTCCATCCTTTCACCGGGTGGTTCATCTCCCAGTTGTAATTGTTGCTCCAGTGCCAGTACAGCACGTTTTCGCTTCCTTTACGGAACCACGACCACTCCACTCCCCGCCAGAGTGCGTTGATATCATCCCGCAGCGCTGTCTCCGCTGCATCGGTGCCGTTGAAATACTGGCGGGCGGTCAGCAGGCCCTGCATCAGGAAAGAGGTTTCCACCAGGTCGGCGCCATTGTCTTTCTGGCTAAAGGGAACGACCTCGCCGGTATTGCCGTTGAGCCAGTGGGGGAAGGCGCCCCTGAACTTTTGAGCCTTACCCAGGAAGGCCACGATCTTTTGCATCCGTGCCAGTCCTTCGGCCCTGGTTATAAAGTCGCGGCTGATGCCGGTGACGATAGCCATGATGCCAAATCCCGAACCTCCCGAAGTGACTACGTCACCCGAAGTGTTCCGTTCCCGCGCCAGCCCGCTTACCGGGTGGGCAAAGTCCCAGAAGTATTTGAAGGTTTGTCTTTGTACCAGGGTGAGCAGCTCCTCGTCGGAAAGCAGGGGGAACTTATTGGTCGAATCGATCTTCGTCACGAACTGGAAGTCGGTTCCCCTCGTCAGTGCAGCACCGGTTGTGGCTTTCAGCGAAGTGGTGAGCGCGAAGCTATAGCGGGTAAGAGCCGGCAGGGGGGAGGAGGGCTGGATCAGCAAGCTGCTGTCGCCATTGGTATAGCTTGCCGTGTAGGGAGCCGGGCCGTTGTCGGACCTCAGGGTGACAGCCTGTGTCACGGTGTTCTTGTCCACCTTGCCATTGAAGTTCAGCCGGATGATAGGTGTAAAGCTAACATTGTAATTGTTCCCGGCCGGAGCCTGGCCATTCAATGAAGACCCTGCCAGTTGAAATGCTGCAGGCGGGGGCGATGGTGCGCTGTCGGAGGATCCTTTTCCACAGGAGAACCACAACAGGGAGGTTGAGATGGCTATAAAAGAATAAATAAGGCGCATATTCAATGGTTAGGGTTAAATGATGAAATCTGATTTCAGCCTTTTATCTGTTCATAAAGCATTAAAGTTACAAAAGCTATTTGCCGGCATGAACACCAACCGGTAAATAGCTTTTGATCTGTAAAGTCCTTAGGCCTACTTTCTTGTTGTGGAGCTTTTGGCTATAGCTGTTTGAGGCTTTTTTGAGGGCCTTAAGAAAAGTAGTGGCCTATTGTTACGCCCCACCGCCAGTATCGGTTCTCCAGTAGCGGTAGCCACCCATTTGACATCCCGCACTTCTCCTTCTGTAATGGCAAGGCTGCCGGTGCTTTCAAAACCGCCTTTCTGCCCATTGAAAGCAAAGGTGGTTGGGAGCAGGGCATCGTAACGGCCTTCGTAGGGAATCACCCCGTAGAAATTGCCTCCGGCTAAAAAAGTGTTCCCGCTACCGGGCGCCACTTGGGAAAAAGCAAAAATGGGTGCCAGCTGAAGGGGAGTAGGCAGGGCCACCTTGCGGAACCCTCCTTTGCCGTCACCTAAAAAGCAGGTGGACGCCAGGTTTTCGGCTTTCAGTTCTATATAGTCCTTGAACAGGTCAAACAACATATACTGAACGGTCTTTCCGGCTACCTCCTTATACGTCAGGTAATGCTTTTTCAATACGGGCAGGGGGCGTTCCAGCTCGTCTTTTGCCAGGAAGGTGTATTCTTCCCCTTTTATTGTATAGGTCATGATCTGCTCTATACCTCCCTGGTTATCGAAGTTCTTTACATACAGTTTCAGCGGACCGTCTTTACCGGCTGCCAGTTTGGTGTTCAGCCCCCAGTTCCCTGCCAGCAGGTCGGTGATCCCGTCGCCATTTACATCTGCCGGGAATATGGTTTGCCACATCCCGGTCGATTGGGGGATATCATTTTCTTTAAAGGTGCCCTCCTTGTTGATAAAGATCTTCACGGGCATCCATTCGCCGGTAACCACCAGGTCCATCCAGCCGTCTTTATTGAGGTCGGTAAAGGCACCGCTGGTAGTGATCCCCAGCGAATCCAGGTCGATCACTCCACGGCCTGCCTTCGAAAAGCCGGCCTTGCCGTCGTTGAGTAACAAATAGGAGCTTTGCGGAATACCATATAGCCGGGAATCGGCCAGCCCGCCTACAAACAGGTCCTGGTCTCCGTCTTTATCAATATCGGCGGATGCCACGCAGGATTTGTTCTTCAGGAGGACGGGAACGGTATGGGACAGCGCAAAACGGCCCCGTCCGTCATTGATATAGAAATGGTCGGCCAGCAGGCTGTCGCCATCGCGGGCCTCGTTGCCGCCGCTGACCACATACAGGTC
>DASWYM010000128.1:0-5439 GCA_036404975.1 Chitinophagaceae bacterium | reverse complement strand
CCTGAACTGCCGTGCGATCGCAAACAACACCTTGAAGCAGGAGTCGTTAAGCTTACTGTTAAAGTCAGTGGCCAGTGTTATTTTCCGTATAGGAATAAAGTGAGCGTGCTCAGGAACGACCAGCACAGGTACTTTTGATTTCCTTATAGTGGCAACCGTAATGCTTCCCATGTGCTTATTTCTCCCTCCTCCTTTCATACCCATCACGATCAGGTCGGCATTTATTTCCTGCGCCACGGCATTGATGGTGGGCAGTTCCATACCGATCTTAGCATTCCCATTTACCATAATGCGATAGGTGTTGTGCAGGATAGCTATTTCCTTCCGAATCTGCCCCTCCACTTCTTCCTGTAGCTCCCGGTCGATCACCGCCCACGCCGGCGACATCTCCCCGGCAGCAGCCGGCGCCATATACACATGCAACAGGTATAACTCAGCATTGAATTCTTTGGCCAGCGCCGCAGCATACGTACTGGCTCTGTGAGAAGCCGGCGAAAAGTCGGTAGGAACCAGGATCTTTTTCATGGTCATCTATTTAGGCAGTTATAGAAGTACTTAAAGTTGTGGCAAAATGCCGTGCCGGACAATGATAGATATAGGCAGAAGAAATGACGATCATCAACAAATGGCCACAGATCAAAGAGCAACCCATCAGGGGCAGCGGGGCCTTAGCTGGCTCCTGGTGAAACGGATCATCAAAGCTCAGGTTTGGCAGCAAAGTGCTCTTCAGGCAACACCTGGATAAATACCAAGCCCAACAGCATATGCCGTTTAAAATTGATTGCCATCAAATGCTTCAACGATCGGGGTCATTGACTATTCCTGCGCAAAGGAATAGGTTTACCTTTGAGTTATCATTGTAGCAAACCCTGTTTATGACAGCCATACGAACCCCTGTTCCGGGAGAGGAACTGGACCTTCTGCGGGGGCAAAAAGGACATACCTGCGTCTCCATTATTGTTCCTACACATAAGGGACAAACCGACCCTAAAACCGACAAGTTGTATACCTCCCATGCGCTTCAGCGTGCTGAAGACCTGTTGCATCTATGGCACCCGCAGGATGCTGAAGTCCTCATCAGCACCATTCATGAACTGGCCGCCACTATCGACTATAATCAAACCCAGGAAGGCTTGGGTCTCTTTGTTTCCGATGAGGTGCAACTGATTGTAGACTTCCCCTTTCGTGTCTCGCGGAAAATTATAGTAGATAAGAAATTCGACACCAGGGACCTGCTCTACAAGGTAGCCTTCTCTTATTCTTACTTCGTTCTTGTACTGGAGGCGGAAAAGGCCTCCCTATTCTACGGTGTATTGCAACACCTGGAAGAAGTAGCCGATCAGAATTTTCCCTGCCTGGCCGGCGACGACTACGACTACCAGCACCCGGTGCGGGATTCTTCCTATGTTACCCATGCACACCTCAAAAGCTTCGAGGAAGATAAAGCCAGGTTCCAAAAGATCCGCTACCATACTTTTCTTTCCACGGTGAACGACCTGCTGAGCGATTACCTGACAGGGGATGCCCGCCTGATCCTTTGCGGACCAAGTCCCTACACGGCAGCCTTTCTCAACCAAAGCCGGCACGATGCCCGCGTCATCGGCGTAATCAATGGCGATTACGGGAAACTGGCTACCGGGGAGTTGTCCGAACTGGTCTATCCGATCATAGAAGCTTCCCTCGAAGAAAGAATGAAAGACGAAATCAGCAGGCTGGACGAAATGGCCGGGGAGGGAAGGGCCGAAACCGGCTATGAAAACGTACGACAGGCCATCGCCGACGGACGGGGCTATAAACTGCTGGTAGAAAAAGAATACCCCTACCCCGATACACCCTACTCTCAAAAAATACCGCACATTCCCATTGAGCAATACGGCAATGCCGCCACCGATGCGGTGGAAGAACTGGTCGACCTGATGCTGGATAAAAAAGGCCAGGTGCTATTAGTGGAAAAGAACATGCTAAAAGACTATGGACATATCGCACTGATCACCCGTTATTGATACACATTCCATAGAAAAAGGCAATCTAATCCGGCTTACCCCAATGGCACCAACAGCAGGGGCAACTGCTTTACCCATGTGCTTAGCCTTTCCTGTCTTCCAGCACCAACAGGGGAATAGCAGCCTTATAGCTCATATCCCGCGTGTACAGGGTACCAAAAAACCGCTCCAAGAAGTTATGGTGGTGCGCTACCATAACCAGGATATCGGCCGGGTGGCTTTCAGTGAACCGCAGGAGACTCTCTTCTACCCTGTCTTCATCCAACTCATGGTACCAATAGGTCACCTTTGAGAGGGCCCGCTGCAATTGCAGCTTCCCGGATAGTTCATCGGGCTTAATGGCAGCCTCTTTGCCCGCCACATGAACCACCTGCAGCGTAGCCTCCCAGCTTTCTACCAGGTCAAACAAACTATCGTAGCAGGAAAGATCCCTGATGACTGTAAAATCAGCAGCCAGCACTATATTCCGGATTGGCTTAAAGGACACACCTTCCGGGACAACCAGCACCGGCTTTCCAAGCTTGCGCAGAGAAGTATAGACCGTGCTGCCAGGGAAATTATGCCGCCGGGCCTCTTTCATACCCATCACCACCAGGTCTGCCTCACTTTCTTTAACCACTTCGTTTATTGTGTCGCCCTTAAACCCGGTGCGTACCATTCCCCTTACCTCTATTCCGTATTTCTCTTGCAGGAAGTGTACCTCACCTTCTATCCATTCTTCGTTTTCCTCCTGGATGGCCAGTCCCGTCCCTGCCGATCCTACTGATAGTTCGGGAGCTGGTGCCGGCGCCCTGTACACTCGTAGCAACAGCAGTGTGGCCTTCATGGCTTTGGCGAGAGAAGCCGCATATTCTTCCGCATTACGTGAAGCCGGCGAGAAATCCACCGGCACTAATATCTTTTTCATGATCAACGCTTTTAAACTCTTTCAACACTGTGAATATTATCTTCAGAAGGTGGACGAAGGATGATAAATACCTCTTGCCATGCAAGCCCCTAACGGCATCTCACGGTCTCGGGTATGCCACTACCGGAATGCTCTGCTCATCTTTTTTTTCCAGACCCAGTACAGCCCTTTTACATTGACTTGCCATCGGGGCAACAATACCACCAGCACTGTTTCTTCGAGGAGATCCACTGCTGTCAGCAAGGCGACGGCATAAAACAGGGGTACGTTAGGCTCAGTAAAGAAAGCCAGGACCAGGAACACACCCTGCAACACGGCAGCGCCCTTGGCCATGTAGGTATGAAAGGAGCTGATCCTGCCATAGCGCACCAACGCCAGGGTGGTCTGTACTACATACAGCAAAAGCAGGGGAATAATCACGGCATATTGCTCCCGGATAAATTCCATCCGCCATACGAACAGCCCGGCGATAGCCGCCAGCACGGTCAGGTCATCGGCTATAGAATCCATACGGGCGCCCTGCTCACTCGTCACTGCGAACCTCCGGGCCATAAAGCCATCAATAGCATCGGTAAAGAAGCTGGCGGCTAACAGCCATTTGAAAATGTCCATACGACCAGTGATCAAAAAATAAAACAGCACCGGTGCCGCCAACAGGCGGTACAGTGTTATTCCGTTTACTGCATAATAGATTGGCTTGTTCATGGTATATTAAAGCGATTATTAAAAGCCCGGTGCTTCTTTTGCCGGTCGATCCCACCATTCTTCCGTGTATTCTTCCTGTTGTGCGGCTCAGGCCTTTAAGAACTTTGCCGACCAGGTGCGCCCCTGCCGGTCACCTACCTTCACGATATAATCTCCTGCGGGCAAGGCCTGCACATTGATCTCAATAACTCTCCCCGACTCAACAGCATACCTTTTCCACAACTGGCCATCAGGCTTAAAGATGGCTAACCAAACTTCCGAAGCATACCTACGCGGCACCACCACGTGCAGGGTGTGCTTTACCGGGTTGGGATACAGCACCAGGCTTGTCCCTTGACCCGGTTGTGTTTCCCGGTATTCCGCCTGCTGAATGGTTATGGGTAAACCTGTCTGTGCCGAGTGCTTAATCATATCACTTTTCACCGCCTCTTGCCGTGTCCACCAGAAAAAAAGGGGAACGATCACAAACGTGAGCGTACCGATCATGACCACAGCGAGCCAATCCTTTAGATTCCTCTTTTCCATGATCGTTATTTTGTAGAAAGCTACCACATATCCCCTTCCAAAGCAATGATGGCGGTCACGTAAAATAAAGATGGGGGTCAGTCGCTGCCCCCCACATCTTTTTAAGCTGTGCTGTAGTCTTTTCAGACCAGTTTATCCTGGTCTCTTGGCCTGATAATGAGCCTTAAGGTGGGATCATTGGTAATAAAGGCAAAGAACCAGTTAAAGGCCAGGCTTACCTTGTTGCGGAAGCCGGCGATGGGGATAAGGTGAATAAAGAGCCATACCACCCAGGCAAAAAAGCCCTTAAAGAATACCTTGGGCAGGTCGGCCACCGCCCGGTACTTGGTAATAATGGCCATGCTGCCCTTGTCCACGTATTTAAAAGGCTTCAGCGGTTGGCCATCCTCCTTTCGCTCCAGGTTGGCGGCCAGGAGTTTCCCCTGCTGTATGGCCACCTGGGCCAGCTGCGGGTGGCCATTGGGAAAGTCCTTATCGGTGGTTTGCAGGCAGATGTCACCAAGCGCGAAAATATTATCAAAGCCCTTTACGGTATTGTATTCATCCACCATCACCCTGCGGCCGCGGCCGATCACTTCCGACGGCAGGCCTTGTATGGCACGTCCCGTCACCCCCGAAGCCCAAATGAGCAAATTGGTCTCTATAGTCTCGCCATTGGCCAGCAGTACCTTTCCCTCCACGTAATCCTTCACCGCTGTATTAAGCCGGATCTTTACGCCGAGTTTTGCAAGCACCCGGGTGGCTTCTTCCTGTGCTTTTTTACTCATGGGACCCAGCAAGGTAGGCCCTGCATCGATGAGGTGAATATGGGTCTGCAGGTCGGTGATCTCGGGATATTCCTTGCGCATGATGTGGGCGCCCATCTCGGCCAGCATCCCCGCCACTTCCACGCCCGTAGGACCGCCGCCGGCGATCACGACATTGAGGTCCCGGTCCCGATCCTCCCGGTCCACATCACGCACCGCTTTTTCCATGTTCAGCAACAGGTAGTTGCGCAGGTTCAGCGCATCATGGATGGTCTTCATGGGCAGGGCATGCTTGCGCACGTTCTCCATACCGAAATAGTTGGTCTCCGTACCGATACACAGCACCAGGTAGTCGTAGGTAAGCTCCCCGGTATCGGTTTGAATACGGTTCGCCTCCGGTTCCACTTGCTGCAGGCATCCCATGTGGAAGCGCAGGTTTTCTTTTTCCTGGAACATGCGCCGGAAGGGATAGCTGATATTGGAGGGCTCGATAAAAGCGGTAGACACCTGGTAGAGCAGGGGTGGGAAAAAATGATAATTGTTTTTATCCACC
>DASWYM010000127.1:0-2549 GCA_036404975.1 Chitinophagaceae bacterium | reverse complement strand
TAACAGTCTTGTTTACACGCCTGTACTTTACTTTTCCCTGGTCAACAGCTTTTTGACCAGCACGATCTGCCCCAGGTGGTAATGCGTGTGTTCGAACACGCCGTGCAGGTTCTTGTAACGTGCAGGTTCTTGTAATAAGTGCCATACTTCTCCTACGCGAACGTTTCCTCCAGCCTGCTTTCCGGAAGTTGCCCGACCGCGGTAGCAAAGCTTTCGGCATCGCTCCAGGTCTTTTGCTACAGCTGTGCCCAGTCTTCCGCGGAGCCGATGGGCAGAAGGTCGAAGCTGTACTTGTCGCGGGCATCGAGAGCCCCCTGAAGGACATTCACTATGGCGCCAACGTAGTAATGGAAGTGGTAGACAAGCGCTGCTATGGTATTAAGGGAATCAACCTTGGTGGTGGCCTGTTGCCAATCAACACCGGCGAGGGTGTCCTTTAGGTTTACGTCTGTCCAATTCCCTCCGAAGTGCACTTCGCGGAAGTGCTTTGCTATTAGCTGCAGTACAATCATGTTCTTAGATTGTGGCAGATATTACCGCTAATAGCAAAAGATGTGGCGGCAGCGGCGGTTTCCCAAGTGAAGATGGATTAGTGGTTTGCGGCAGTGCTGTTTTATCAGGGGAAGTTTTTTTGGCACAGGATTTTTACCCCTTCTACCATGAAGCGGATGAGGGCGACAGTATGGAAATGGAGGCGGTGGATCGTAGCGGGGGTAGTGGTGCTGGCCCTCTTTTTTGTGTTTATGGGCGTCTTTGCCGACCGCCTGGTGGAACCCGTACTAAAGCAGCGCCTCCACGCGCTGATCATCAAGGGCTCCGACAGCCTGTATACCTATACCCTCGGCGACCTGAATACTGACGTGCTGGGCGGCCATGCCGAGATCCTTGACCTGGACATAAAGGTGGACTCTACCCGTTTCCGCCAGCTAAAGGCGGCCAACGCCCTGCCGGCTGTGACCGTAGAGGTCCAGATGGCCAAAGGGCATATCAATGGGTTGGGAGTATTGCCGCTGCTGTTCAGTAAGCGCCTGGCCCTCCACGAGTTTGTGTCTACGGATGCCGACGTGCGCTTTATCCGCCATATAGGCCAGAGCAGCGCTCCCGAAGATGCTCCCCTGTGGAAGTCCATCCGCCCTGCCCTCACACGCATCACTGTAGACCACGTGAACCTCAATGGCATTAAACTGCTTTACCGCTATGCCGATACCTCGCAGTCGATGAAGATCCAGTTCGACACCTGCTACGCTTATTTCAAAGACATCAGGGTGGACAGTGCAGCAATGGCCGATACCAACCGTATTTTCCTGGCGAAGGAGGCTACCATGCGCTTCCGCGACCTTAAGTACCGGAGCCGCGACTCGGTCAACAAGCTGAAGGCCGAGGAGGTTCTCTATTCCTCTTCGCGCCGGCTGCTGGAAGTGAAGGACTTCAAGATACAGCCTACACGCAAGGATCCCGAGGAGTTTTATGCGTGGATAGGGCGGCAGAAGGTGATGAACACCGTGGAGTTCGACCGGGCGGTGCTGAGCGGCTTCCGCTTCGACCGCTTCCTGCACAACGAGACGATACAAGCTGACTCGGCACACGTGGAAGGGGTGCGCTCATCGCTGTTTCTTGACAAGACCAAGCCTCTTGATCTGAAAAGCAAGATCGGCCAGTACCCCCACCAGCAACTGCTGCGGGCTTCCTCCATCGTAAGACTCCCCAGGGTGGTGGTGCGCGATGCGGCCATCGTATATACCGAGCGGGGCGAGCAAACCGGTGAAAAGGGGGCGCTGGGCCTGCGCGGCATCAGCGGGGTGATCACCAACGTCACCAATGACCCGGCACTGATCCGGGCGGACAATCGCCTGGTGGCCAACCTGAAAGGACAGATCCTGGGCTCCAGCCCTATAGCCGTCAACCTGACCCTTTTCCTCGACTCGGCCAGTGGTCGCTTTACTGCCGGGGGAAGGGTGCAGCACGTGTCGGCACCGCAGCTCAATGGCCTGGCGGGCTCACTGGCCGCCACGCGCCTGCAGTCGTTCGACATGCGGCAGCTCGACTTCTCCATGAGCGGCGACGACTTTACCGCCCGCGGGGCCGTGCGCATGAAGTACAGCAACCTTGCCGTAGTGCTGCAGAAGGTGGACGAGGAGACCGGCAAGGTGGAGCAGAAGAAGTTCTTCACGAAGCTGCTGAACCGCTTTGTGCTGCACAACAGCAATCCCGGCACCAACGGGGTGGAGCGCACGGCCGAAGGGGTGGTGTACAACCGCCTTACCTCGCAGTCGTTCTTCGGCCTGATCTGGAAGACCATCTTCAAAGGCATGCAGGACGTGATGATGAAGCGCGACGAGCTGAAGGTGGTGCCGCAGACGTGAGAGAAGCTGCGAGCTGTGAGCTACGAGCTGCGAGAAGAGAGAAGCTGTATGCTGCACGCTATACGCTGTACGTGGAGAGGCGATGAGTGATGAGTAATGAGGGCATCTGGCTGCCTGCCTATATCTATACCACAATTCGTGTCATTCGTACTAATTCGTGTTCTCTCCCTAATCCCTATCCCGATA
>DASWYM010000126.1:0-15351 GCA_036404975.1 Chitinophagaceae bacterium | reverse complement strand
ATGGGCAGCGGGAAGACGCACTGGGGAAAGGAGTTGAGTAAAAAGATGGCGATTCCCTTTTTCGACCTCGATGAGAAGATCGTGGAGCACGAGGGCAAGTCTATTGTGCAGATCTTTGCCGAGGAAGGGGAGGAGTATTTTCGTTTATTGGAGAAGGACGTACTGCACCTGCTGACCGAAAGCCACGAGACCTTTGTAATGGCCTGCGGCGGCGGCACTCCCTGTTTCTTTAACAATATCGACTATATGAAAAAGCAGGGCATCGTGCTGTGGATCAATACCTCGGTGGACTGCCTTTACGACCGCCTGGTGGAAGAAAAGGAGAAGCGCCCCCTGATCCGCAGTATTTCCAACGAAGAACTGAGGGGGTATATCATTAAGAAATACTCGGACCGTAAGATATTTTACCAGCAGGCTACCATAACCATTTGCGAAGACAACGTGACGCTTGACTTGCTGGTGGATGCCATTTTTCATTCATAAACAAAGAACTGATGCACAAAGCATATTTAGTGATAGGAACCGTGCTGGCCGGCTTGTCGGTGGTACTGGGAGCGTTTGGTGCCCATGGACTGAAACAGATCGTGCCGCCCGAGACGGTGGCCACTTACCAGACGGGGGTGCAGTACCAGATCTATCACGCCTTTGCGCTGATCCTGGTCGGGATCCTCTATGAGCGCTTCCCTAATAATTTCGTCAACCTGGCCGGAATGTTCTTTATTGCCGGTGTCGTGCTGTTTTCCGGCTCGCTCTACCTGCTGGCTTCCCTGAAGGCCATGAACAGGGTGGGCCTGTCGGGGGTAGGCATTATTACGCCTATAGGGGGGCTGTTATTTATTACCGGCTGGGTCCTGCTGCTGATTGGGATTCTCAGGAAATAAATATTATTTTAGCCAAAAACCGCTACCCGTCCCGATCTCATCCGTTCTATTATTATCTTTGTTCATATGGCTAACAGGCTGAAGAAATCCAATATCGACACCATAACTGCTGAAGAGGAAGTGCTGGAAAAACCCGAGAAACCCCAACGGAAAGCTCCGGCTAAAGCTCCTGCAGCAGAAAAGGCCAAGGCGCCCTCAGCGGCGAAGGCGGCCGACAAGTTCAAAAAGGACCGTGAAGAAAAGATCGACCTGAAGAAACTGGCGCGCGACGAGCGCACCTGGAAGATCATCGGCACAGTGTCGCTCCTCATGTCCATCTTCTTGTTTATTGCCTTTGTATCGTATTTCTTTACCTGGAAGGAGGACCAGGACAAGGTGAGTAGCGGTGCCGCCTTCCTGTTTGATGATGAAACGCGGGTGTCGAACCTGCTGGGACGGCTGGGTGCCTATATCTCCCACTTCTTTATTTATAAGGGCTTCGGGGTTTCCTCGATGCTGTTCTGCACCTTTTTCTTCGTGGTGGGCATCAACCTGCTGTTCGAACGCAAAGTATTCTCTATCGTCCGGAACCTTAAATACGTCACCATCGGCCTGCTGATCGCTTCGGTGACGATGTCGTTTTTCTTTTCCTCCTTCGACTTTCCCTTTGGGGGCAGGGTAGGCGACATGATCAGCACGTGGCTGGAAGCCTTCCTGGGCTTTATCGGTACGCTGGCCCTGCTGCTGGTGGTGGGCATCAGCTACCTGATCTGGCAGTTTAATCCCACCTTCAAGCTACCCGAGCGCAAGCTGGCCCCGGTGCAGCCTGTCCTGGATGAGGACGAAGAAGACGAAGAGGAGGAGATGGAGGCTGATGGTCCCAAGCTGTTCGTGGAGGTTCCCAAGGAGCCTGCTCCACCCAAAGATGTAACGCGTAAGAAAAATACACTTACCGGTGAAGGGGTGATGGACATTAACTCCATGTATGCCGAAAAGGCGGCTTCCGGGGAGATCGACTTCCAGGTCATCGAAAGGGACGACGAAGACGAGATACCGCTGGTGGTAGAGCCGCCGGTGGAAAAGGAAGTAGTGGACGAGATCCTGCATCAGAACGAGCTGAGCATCGTGCCCGAGGAGCCGGAGGAAGAAGAAGTAGTGCCTCCGCCGCCACCGCCTCCCCAGAGAGAAGAGGTGAAACCGGCCAATGATATACAGCTGGAGATCAAAGTGGTCGAGCCGGTGGCAGAGGAAGAGGAGGGACGCGAAAAGGATTACAGCGACCTGCCTCCCTACGAGCCTACGCTGGACCTGAGGGATTACAAGTATCCTACCCTGGAACTGCTGGAAACGCACGGCAGCGAAAAGATCATACAGGACCCTGCTGAACTGGAAGCCAACAAGAACCAGATCATCAATACCCTGAAGAACTACGATATCACGATCCAGAAGATCATGGCTACGGTAGGACCTACCGTAACGCTGTACGAGATCGTCCCGGCGGCGGGTGTGCGTATTTCCCGGATCAAGAACCTGGAAGATGACATTGCCCTGAGCCTCGCGGCCCTGGGTATCCGTATCATCGCGCCCATCCCGGGGAAGGGCACTATCGGTATCGAGGTGCCCAATGTGAAAAAGTCCGTGGTGAGTATGAAGACCCTCCTGGCTTCGGACAAGTTCCAGTACAGCAACCACAGCCTGCCCATCGCCATTGGTAAGAAGATCGATAACGAGAACTTTATCGTCGACCTGGCCTCTATGCCCCACCTGCTGATGGCAGGTGCCACCGGGCAGGGTAAGTCGGTGGGGGTGAATGCTATCCTGGTGTCGCTGCTTTATAAGAAGCACCCCTCGCAGCTGAAGCTCGTACTGATCGATCCGAAGAAGGTGGAGCTGAGCCTGTACCGCCTGATCGAAAAGCACTTCCTGGCCAAGCTGCCGGGGGAAGAAGAAGCGATCATTACCGATACCAAGAAGGTGATCAACACCCTGAACGCCCTCTGTATCGAGATGGACAACCGCTACGACCTGTTAAAAGAGGCGGGTGCCCGTAACATCAAAGAATACAACGAAAAGTTCACCAAGCGCCGCCTCAATCCCCAGAAGGGTCACCAGTACCTGCCGTTCATTGTGCTGGTGGTGGACGAGTTCGCCGACCTGATCATGACGGCCGGTAAGGAAGTGGAAATGCCGATTGCCCGCCTGGCCCAGCTGGCCCGCGCAGTAGGTATTCACCTGATCATCGCCACCCAGCGCCCGTCGGTGAACATCATTACCGGTACCATCAAAGCCAACTTCCCCGCCCGTATCGCCTTTAAGGTATCCTCGAAGATTGACTCCCGTACGATCCTGGATGCCGGCGGTGCCGAGCAACTCATAGGCAAGGGCGACATGCTGATCTCTTACAATGGCGAGATCGTGCGCCTGCAGTGCGCTTTCGTAGACACGCCGGAGGTGGAAAGGGTAGCCGAGTATATCGAGAAGCAAAGGGGCTACCCGCAGGCCTTTATGCTGCCGGAGTACGTGGACGAGAAGGAGCTGGAGAACAAGGATTTTGACTCTTCGGAGCGCGACCCTCTGTTTGAAGACGCTGCCCGCCTTATAGTGCAAAACCAGATGGGATCTACCTCGCTGCTGCAGCGCCGCATGAAGCTCGGTTACAACCGTGCCGGCCGCCTGATGGACCAGTTGGAAGCCGCCGGAGTGGTAGGTGCCAACCAGGGAAGCAAGGCGCGCGAAGTGCTGATCAAGACCGAAGCCGACCTGTTTGAATACCTGGAGTCACTAGGTTAGAGCTCTGTTAAGAAACATTTCCTTGACGTTTGCCGGTACAAAGGTTGCCGTTTTCTACACGACATTCGGCTATCTTTGTGCCGGTTTTATTTATGCAAATTCAATTATCAATGAAACGATTTTTTACCCTATTCCTGGCCGCTTCTACAGCATTACTGGCTACCGCACAGACAAAGAGCGATCCTGAAGCAAAGAAGGTACTGGACGCTGTGAGCGCCAAATTCCGCACCTATAAAGCTCCCCAGGCCACCTTTACCTACACGGTAGAGAACGCCCAGGGTAAGGCCCTTTCCACGCAGAAAGGTACCGTTACCATGAAAGGCAGCAAGTACAGGGTTGCCATTCCCGGTATGGATATCTATTCCGATGGCCGCACCAACTGGAACTATGATAAAAACGCCAACGAAGTAACCATAAAGGAAGTGGACGGAGCCGGCGGTGAGCTGACACCCCAGAAGCTCTTTACGAACTTCTATGACAGGGACTTCCTGTATAAGCTCAACGGGGATAAGAAAATAGCCGGTAAGACCGTGCAGGAAATAGAGCTGACCCCTATGAACAAGAACCGTCCTTTCCACAAGGTGTACCTGCTGGTGGATAAAGCCACCAGGACCCTGTACAGTGCCCGGATCCTGGAAAAGAACGGAAACCGCTACAGCTACACCATCAACAGCTTTAAGCCTACCGTGGCCGTTACTGATGCCCAGTTCGTGTTCAATAAGGCGAAGTATCCCGGTGTGGAAGTAGTTGACCTGCGATAACAGCTTGCCTATCTATACAGAGATCCCGCCTTCCGAGGCGGGATTTTTTATGAGTAGAAGTTTATGGTCCATAGTCTATGGTCCATGGAAGAGATCCTGGTTGTAAGGCTAATGAAAATAAAGTATTGTTGGAAGGGATCACCAATAAGAAACGCCTGATAAAATCAGGCGTTTCTTTGAGTTGTTGTGCTCATGCTCAACATTGGCATTGTTCTCTGCAAATTGCTCTTGACTCTAACTAAAACCTTTTCATTCCACCACATTTGGTCAAAAGCAAACCATACGCTACAAATCCTCATGCCGTCTGCCAGAGTTTTTTTCGTCGCCGGTTTGATTAGTATCTCCGTTTATTCCGTTTCCTCTGTAACTTCCTCTCCGTTGCTCGAAATTCATCCCTTCAAAACCAATAGGCGGTCCACTCTGACGGTTCTGTTGTCCACTGTCTCCAGCCTTTCTGTTCTGATCCTCCCGATTTTCTCTGTTTCGCTGCTCGTTCATAACAGGGACATTTGACTTATATAGAGTAAAAATGGTGCCTTTTTTCTTTTTGCTTTAAAATCGGCCTTTAGTGAGGAAATGGTGTCGCAAGTGGTGCCAACCGTCAACAGGGTGTGTCCCCACCATTCCACACCCTGTTAAAGAAGTTAACATTTCAGTCCTTTTGCAGCTTTCGGCGGTTCAGCAGCAGGTAGATCCAGGCCAGCACAAAGAGGACCTCTGCTATACCATCTAAGGTTACATAGGGGAAATGACGTCCCTGCCGCTGTAATAGAGGTCGATAGCGGCCATCCCGGTACTGGTAAGAAAGCCCTGCAGGATAGCGGGCAGGGGATCGCTTATTCCCGCCTTACCCTGGGCCGCTGCACCACCCATTTTGAAAGAATAATTAACAATGTTGGGTGTACCTTTGCAGCCGCCTGGAAAAGCTGGGAGCTATGAGCTGCGAGAAGAGAGTCGAGAGTGAGGGTGAAGGTCCAAGGCGGTATTTAAAACAAAGATGCAGGACAAAGGAGCTTCCTCTTCCTGCCGTATTGCGAATGCTCAGAAACAATGAAGTACGAAAACGAAATACAAAAGCGCAGAACCTTTGCGATCATCTCTCACCCCGATGCCGGTAAGACGACCCTTACAGAAAAGTTCCTGCTCTTCGGCGGGGCCATACAGGTGGCCGGCGCGGTCAAGAGCAACAAGATCAAAAAGGGCGCTACTTCCGACTTTATGGAGATCGAGCGCCAGAGGGGTATCTCGGTGGCGACCTCGGTGATGTCGTTTGAATACGACGGCACCCTGATCAACCTGCTGGATACGCCGGGTCACAAGGACTTTGCAGAAGATACCTACCGTACCCTGACCGCAGTGGACAGTGTGATCCTGGTGGTGGACAGCGTGAACGGGGTAGAGGAGCAGACCCGCCGCCTCATGCAGGTATGCCGCATGCGCAAGACCCCAGTGATCGTGTTCATCAACAAGCTGGACCGGGACGGCAAGAACCGTTTCGACCTGCTGGAGGAAATCGAAAAAGAACTCTCCATTTCGATGCACCCCATGACCTGGCCCATCAACCAGGGTAAGGACTTCAAGGGGGTGTATGACCTGCACAACAAAAGCCTGCGCTTGTTCACCGCCAGTACCAAAGCCACCGACGAGGATACCATCTCCGTTTCGGATATTGCCGATGCTATCCTGGATGAGAAGCTGGGCGAGCGTGATGCCGCCACCCTGCGCGAAGACGTGGAGCTGATCGACGGGGTGTATGGCGAGCTGGAAGTAGCTAATTACCTGAGCGGCGACGTGGCCCCCGTGTTCTTTGGCTCGGCCATCAACAATTTCGGGGTGAAAGAGATGCTCGACACCTTTATCCGCATCGCTCCCATGCCGCGGTCGCGCGAGACCAACAAGCGCCCGGTGGCCGTGCACGAAGACAAGTTCAGCGGCTTTATCTTTAAGATCCACGCCAACCTCGATCCGAAGCACCGCGACCGCATTGCGTTCCTGCGGGTATGCTCGGGCCGCTTTGAGCGCAACAAATACTTCCACCACGTGCGCCTCGACAAGGACGTGCGCTTCTCGAACCCCTATTCCTTTATGGCCCGCGAAAAGAGCGTGGTCGACGACGCTTACCCCGGCGACGTGGTAGGCCTGTTCGATACAGGTAACTTCAAGATCGGCGACACGCTCACCGAAGGCGAGGACCTGTTCTTTACCGGTATTCCCACCTTCTCGCCCGAAATCTTTAAGGAGGTGGTGAACAAAGACCCGATGAAGACCAAGCAGCTGGAAAAAGGACTCCTCCAGCTTACCGATGAGGGCGTAGCCCAGCTCTTCACCCAGTTCGGGGGCAACAAGAAGATCATCGGCTGCGTGGGTGAACTGCAGTTCGAGGTGATCCAGTACCGCCTGTTGCACGAATACGGCGCATCAGTACAGTTCAACTCCCTGCCGTTCTACAAGGCGTGCTGGCTGACCAGCAAGGATCCGAAGAAGCTGGAAGAGTTTGCCCGCTTCAAGCAAGGCAATATTGCGGAAGACAAGGACGGGCACATGGTGTACCTGGCGCAAAGCGAATGGTTCCTCAATACCGAGCGTACCAACAACCCCGATATCGAGTTTCACTTTACCAGCGAGGTGCATAAATAAGCTGCAAGCTTCAAGCTAGGCATCCGGTGATTGATGTACTATACTGCACATAGTTTCACATGCTCTGCGGAACTAAACCATTAACGGCCGGTCCAAAGGACCGGCCGTTTTATGATAGCGATAGTTGTTATTATCATTCACCGGTTGCGGGGCACCAAAATGGGTCACTAAAGCTGCGGAAAGAATTCCTCTTTCATAATAAGCGGTTATATCACCAGCTAAGCTTGTACACTTTATTGCTATAGATCTTGTTCTCATTAAAGCCTCCCGCCATATAAATGGTGTTGTTCACAGAAATCACAGCTACACCACCCATAGCCTGGGGCAATACGCCAACAGACCATTGGCCGGTACCGGTATGGTAAATATCAAACCGTCTATCCCGCACAGCCTCCCATGACTCAACCCCTTGTGTAAAGAAGAAGATGTCGCTGTTCCTTACAAGGGCTGTCGGGTACTCGCGGGGATAAGCCAGGCAAGTCGTTGCCAGGTTGCTGTGGGTGTTGCTCCAGGTCTCTGCTTTGCCTGCATTCTGTGGGCTAATGCCGCCCCAATAGATGCGATCGCCAAGGGCCACACCAGAAACGCCTCCAATTAGTTCCACGAAGGTTGACCTGGACCAGCTGTTGGTCGTACTGTTATAGATATCAATATCGTTGTAGCCAAAGCCGGAGCTCATGTAGTTCATCCCGCCGGCGAAGTAAACCTTCTCACCTGCAGTGACAGCCGTTAACCCATACTTCGCATGAGTCAGTGACGCTCTTGTCCACGTGTCGGATGGGATATCGTATATGTCGACGGTATTGCTTTGCCCCCACAAATCGTCACTTATTCCTCCGGCAAATAGAACTTTATTGCCTACCGCGGCGGCGGCTAGCAGCGTCCTGGGTTCACTCAGGTGCGCTACGGTCCACGCGCCGGTGGAGACATCGTAGATATCCACATTATCGTAAAGCATGTCTCCATTGTTGCCCCCGGCAAAAAATACTTTATTCCCGCAACTAACCACTGCCATGCCTCTTCTTCCGGGTTTCAGGCTGGTGGATTTCCAGGAGCCGTCCTGCACATCATATATGTCCACTGACACTGTACCCAAAGCAGGCTGGCCATAACTGAACGTCCCTGCGGCAAAGATGATCTTGTTGCCTGCGGCTGCTACATTAGGGGATCCCCGTTCAGAAAGTGTCCCGATCTCCGTGAGCTGGGCGTCGACATGAGCCCTCCCGCTGATATCACAACTAGTAGCACCCGCTGGCTTCACGGTTACCTGCACGGTATCTTTTGCCGTGAGCTTACCGTCATCGGTCACCACCAGTTCGAACCAATAAACACCCTCTGCAAGGTCGTTGACGCCGGTCTTTGCCGACTGAGCGCTTTGGAAACTGTAAGTAAGAGGCCCCGCTACTTTGGACCACTGGTATGCGGTGATCATGCCATCCGGGTCATATGAAAGGCTACCATCCAGCATCGTGGAGCTTATGGGAAGTATGATCGTTTGGTCGGCACCCGCAAGGGCTACAGGTGGGTGGTTGATCCCGTTGTTTGTCTTTACGGTGATCTGCACCGTATCTTTTGTACTGCCACCCCGGTTATCCGTTACCTGCAACTGGAACTGATACACACCCTGCACCAGCTGGCGGACAGAGGTGCGTGCGGCATTAGGATGGTCGATTTGGAAAGTCGTGGGGCCCGCTATTTTAGACCACAGGTAGGTATTGATCGATCCATCAGGGTCGCTCGACCCGGTTCCATCCAGAGTAACCTGGTCGGTGGGCAGCACGATGATCAGGTCGTGACCAGCATTGGCTACTGGGAGCTTGTTATACATTACCTCCTTATCCTTCTGGCAGGAAAGAAAACCAAGCCATCCCAAAAAGAGTATGGAAAGCACAACTTTCAATAGCAGTTTCATGGTTAATTATTTAAGATGAGAAAAAGACTGGCTGCTGGTTACCGTGATAACAGCAGCCTCTCTATCCGGAAAATTCCGATGACGAGCCCTTCGGGTTAATAATGCTTGCGGAGGGCAGAAGGATACACTGGCTTCATACCTGCCTGTTTAGGATAAGCAATGGGGATTTCCGTAGAAAGGAAAAGCAGGTCTTGGTGAGTACCGGGTGGTTTAATCGTAATGGTGATCCAGAATTCCCAGTCAGCAATGCTGCCTTTAAAGTAGAAATACTTTTATATTAATAAAATTACAAACGTTATCCGGTTCAAAACAATGACTGCCGTCAGCCACAATGCAGGACTTTTCTCCTCCATGCCAGCAACCCAAAACCAAGGTAACGCCCAGGGATAAAGGAAGAGCTTCAAGGATGACGTTGATACTGACCTTGGAGTCATCCGTTCATAACGAAGCCGCATTATGCGTCAGTTGGCGCCTGAAACAGGCGATAGAGGCTACGAGGACCCGAATTGCAGGGTGTCCATATGGTAACTGTAACCAGGAGGAGAATGATTATACTTAATAAGTACGGCAGTAAGTGGCAACGCCAGGTTCTGTGGTTGAACTGTTCTGCCATCATCAAATGGTTAGAAGAGGCAACAGGAAGGCTGAAACATGGCCGGGCCATACCTAGGGGAATTGAATGGTCACCTTCCCCCGCACTCCTTTTTCCTGCTTCCACTTAGGGCCATTGCGCAGCAGCCGGACTGCCTCTTCGTCGTATTGGGGGGAGAGGGAAGAGTCTACTTTGATACTGGTCGGGGCACCTTTCCGGTTCACGTCAAAGGAAAGGACCACTGCACCATTCAGGCCTTGCGGGGTGAGTTCGCCGGCAGGCTTGCGGTGCTCCTGCACATATTCCTCGAAATGCTTCCAGCCTTTAGCCGGCTTTAGGGTTTTGATGATAGTGGTGGAGCCTGTTACGCTTTGTTTCCTTTTGGTACTGTAACCGATCACCACTACTTCGCTCAACGACTGCTCGCTGGGCTTCAGCACGATATCGTTTTTCTCCTGCAGCTTGTTGAGGGTGATGTTCTGCGACTCAAAACCTATGGCCGCCACGCTGGCATTCACGACCGTATCGGGAGCCTTTAAGGAGAAGTATCCCTGGTCATTCGTGCTCACCACTGCCCGGTTATTGTTCATTGAAACCGTGGCGTTGGGTACACCTTGGTTATTAGCGTCCACTACGCGTCCCTGGAAGTTGTTGAGCGTGCGGGCACCCCGGATGCGGATGGTAGCATCGGGCTTATCGGCATTCTGTACAGTAATGCCGGCAGCACGTCCTTCCAGTGCCTGGGGAACTGATTGCTTTCTTTCAACAGCGGCCACATCTTTAGAAAGATCTTCCGCTTTAAGCAGGGCCTTTGGCGGCTCTTCCACCATCACGCTGGCTACAGGAGGAGCCGCATCAGTCACCGCCGGTGCCGTTTCCGTTCTTGCATCATCTGCCGTTTCTTTTTTACGGGGGAGGGTAGCCCTTGCAGTTGCCGGTACATCCGTTTGCTGCAGGGGCTGCATGCCCTTAGAGGCGGTATCCGGAGCAGGCACCGGCACCGTTGCTTTTTGAACCGCGGGTGCTTTTTCCGCTTTGGTGTCCAAGGCCAGAGTATTCTTCTGGTGGTCCGCCAGGTAATACACTGACCAGCCGGCACCCAGCAGCAGCAACACGAGGGCGGCAATACGCAGGAAGGGATAGCTCTTTTTAAGGGGCACCACCCTGGTCTTTTGCGCTTTTGCCTCCAACTGGCTCTTCAGCCAGGCAACATCCACCACGGGCGTGCGCGTCGCTTTATACCCCTCCAGGGCGTCGGCCAGGAAGGGGTCGTCCAGGGCAGCCTTTTCCAGGGCATGCATTTCCCCGGCCGACATCCCGCCGGAGTAGTAGCGCTTGAAATCAGGCGCCCCGTATTGTTTATTATCGTTGGTCCCCAGTGGCATTGGTTACACCGTAGATTTAAGTTTTTGTTTGTCGATACAGATCTTCAGGTTGCGTCGCCCGTTCTGTATATAGCTTCTTACCTTATTCCATTCCATCCCGGTCTGCTCCACGATCTGGTTGTAGCACTTCCCTTCCAGGTAGAACAGCTCGATCACCCTGCGCTGCTCGGCCAGCAGTTGCCCAAGGCAATATTCCAGCTGCCGGAACGACTCTTCCTTGTCCAGCTCGCCGTTAAGATGCACGGATTCTTCCGATTGCACAAGCGCCGGATCTATTTTAACACCTCCGGTTCGCTTTTCACTGCGCAGGCGCATCAGGCAATGATTTTTAGAAAGACCGTAAAGCCAGCTCCGGAAGTTCTCCACCTCGTGGCGGCGCAGTTTCGTCACCAGCTCCTCGAAGATATTCAGCACGGCATCCCTGGCGTCTTCCGGTTCCTGAAGGTATTTGAGGCACACACCATACACGAGGTCCATATAGCGCCCGTACAGCTCGCCCAACAGGGCGGGGTCGCCGCCCTCCCGGTAACGGGTCACCAGCTCGCTATCGGGGTCCTGGGACGGTATGTGCTTGAGGAACGACACGGTACTAAATTATCCAACTATTTTTTTAAAGCGGTGTGTAATTGTGTTAAAAGCTGCATCCAATGCGTAAAACCAATCATTATGAGAAGGATCATCTTACTGGCAACGCCTTTACTGCTTATAGTCCTGTTGGCTTTTCGCTTTTCCGGGCCCCATACGGTGAGCGGTACCCTTAAAGACGAACAGGGCAATGCCATACCAGGTGGAACGGTAACCGAAAAAGGAAGCCGTACTACCGCAACCTCGGATACCCATGGAGCGTATAGGATCACGATATCCGATGCGGCCCAAACCCTCGTGTTTTCTGCTGTCGGCTACGAAACCAAAGAAGTGAAGGTGAAGGGCCGTAAGGTGGTGGACGTGGTGCTGGCCGCCTCCACGCAAAGCCTGCAGGAAGTAGTGGTAGTGGGACATGCTACCAAAAGAAAGGCCGACATTACCGGGTCTGCCTCTGTGATGATAAGAGGTGCGGCTGCCGGTGTGCGAACCCAGGGCTATTACCAGAACAGTGCGCCCTTCAATACCGAAGACTACGACAATATTTCGGAGAACGGCTTTCACAAAGCGGCCGACGAGCCCCTGTCCACCTTCTCCATCGATGTGGATGCAGCCTCGTACAGCAACGTGCGGCGCTACCTCAATAACAATACCCTGCCGCCCGCCGGTGCCGTGCGCGTGGAGGAGCTGATCAACTATTTCACCTACGATTACCCGGCACCAAAGGACAGGCATCCCTTCTCCATCAACACCGAGATGTCAGCTTGCCCCTGGAACAAGGACCACCAACTGGTGCTCATAGGGCTGCAGGGAAAGAAGATACCGGGGGACAACCTGCCGCCGTCCAACCTCGTGTTCCTTATCGACGTGTCGGGTTCGATGAACCACCCGCTGAAGCTACCGCTGGTGAAGTCGTCACTCAAGCTGCTGGTGGACCAGCTGCGGGAAGAGGATAAGATCTCTATCGTGGTGTATGCCGGGGCGGCCGGGCTGGTGCTGCCGCCCACAGCAGGCAGCAACAAGACGGCCATCAAGGATGCCCTGGAACGCCTGGAAGCTGGTGGCTCCACGGCGGGAGGCGAAGGCATTAAGCTGGCCTACAAGACCGCGCGGGAGCAACTGCTGCCCAAAGGCAACAACCGGGTGATCCTGTGCACCGACGGAGACTTCAATATCGGGGTGAGCAGCGACGACGACCTCGTGCGCCTGGTGGAGAAAGAGCGGGAGAGCGGTGTGTACCTCACGGTGCTGGGCTACGGCATGGGCAATTACAAGGACAATAAGATGCAGAAGCTGGCCGATAAGGGCAACGGCAACCATGCCTATATCGACGGCCTCAGCGAGGCTAAAAAGGTGCTCGTAAGCGAATTTGGCGGCACCCTGTTCACCATCGCCAAAGACGTGAAGCTGCAGGTGGAGTTCAACCCCGCCCGCGTGCAGGGCTACCGCCTGGTAGGCTACGAGAACCGCCTGCTGAATAAGGAGGACTTCAACGACGACAAAAAGGACGCCGGCGAGCTGGGCAGCGGCCACACGGTGACTGCCCTCTACGAGGTGATCCCCGTGGGCGTGAGGAGTCCCTTCCTCAAAGACGTGGACCCGTTGAAATACCAGTCTTCGAAAAACACAGCTAAAGCCTCGCCCGAGCTCATGACCGTCAAGTTCCGCTACAAGGCCCCGGAAGGAGGCAGCAGCCAACTAATAGAGCACCCCGTGATGGACAAGCACATAGTCTTTGAAAAGACCGGCGACAACTTCCGCTTTGCCGCCTCGGTGGCGCAGTTCGGCATGCTGCTGCGCGACTCTGAGTTTAAGGGCACGTCCTCTTTCAGCCGCGTGGCCAGGGTAGCCGGCGGGGCCAAAGGAAAAGACACGGAAGGTTACCGCAAGGAGTTCATCAAGCTGGTGAAGAAGGCTGCCTTGATCAAGGGGCTGGACGAGGAAGAAGATGTGGTGGTGCAATAGCCCGCTGTCTTAAATGAGAAAATGTGTAGATGTGCGGATGTGCAAATGAGGGAAAGAATGCGGATGGTGCTGTTGCTTATAAACAGTACGGGGGAGGCTAGGGAATGGTCTCCCCCGGGTAATACCCTATTAAAAGCCTTGCAGAGGCACTGCAATAGTACCCCAATAGTACAGCAATAGTAGGGATACAGTACATAGCAAAAGGTACTATAAGGGTACTATTACAGTACTATTGCAGTACTATTGGAGCGCTACTGCCATACTGTTAGCAGGGGGTCACCCGGGGGTGAGATGGGGGTTTATGCGTGGCCTGGCGGCACTCTAACCCCTTTTGCAACGGGAGCAACCTTGCTATATGGCCTTGAGCGCTGGAAATTCCCGGGGAATGGACAAGTAAGGATAGGCGACGGGGTGCCTGTTATTGTCTGGGATGGACTGTAGGTGGATGCGATCAATTTCCGGAAAAAGGGTCAGCCCGTGTCCTTTGTCCGTCCGTAGCGTTGAGCATCTATTTCGGGCACTGTGACTTGATCTTTATTAAAGGCACCCAGTCGTCGGTCTTATTCCCATAGTGGGGTGGTGCTAAATAAACTCCATTATTATTCTTCCAATAGAAGTAGTTTGTAACTAATTAACACTCTGTATGGACAATAATGGACCTGTCATAACCATTGATGACGATATTGATGATAAAGAAATGCTGGAAGAAGTATTTTAAAAACTCGGGTATGCCAACAAACTCCTCTTTTTTGCCGATGGGCAGGCAGTACTTGACTTTCTGAATGCCTCAGAAGTAGTTTCATTTATCATCCTTTCGGACATTAATATGCCAAAATTGGATGGTTTTGCCCATAGAAACAAGATTAAAACGGATGCAGAGCTGCAGATTAAGTGCATTCTCTACCTGTTCTTTTCTACTGCCTCCACCCAGAAGGCAGTTGGGGATGCGTACAGTTTATCGGTACAGGGCTTCTTTATCAAACAAACTTCAATGGCAGAGCTGGAGAAAATCATATCTGTGGTTATGGAATACTGGAAAAGATGTGTGGCGCAAACAACTTTTAAATCAATCCTGAACGTGCTCCTTTATACAGGGCTTGGTTATTGTTCCTATAGAAGTCTACCCTCACTTAAATTCCTTTTATGACCCAGTCCCGAATATTTGCCGTCGAAGATGATGTAGAAGATAGAACATTCTTACAAGAAGCCTTCAAAGTAAACGGTTGTACCAAAGAACTTCTTTTTTTAGAGCTATTTGAAGAGCTTCAAATGTTTCTAAACAATTTATCCTTAGATAAGCTGCCGCAACTGATTATACTCGATAATTATATAAATAGTATAAGTGCCGTATCTACCATAGACCTCTTAGTACATAATCCCCGTTTAGCCCACGTAAAACTGGCTATTTATACGACCAGCTTACCTGCCCGGACCTGCGCCGATTATATAGCGCAAGGTGTGCATTTATGTCTTCAAAAAGGCTCTACTGCAGAACAGATCAATGAGGATGTGACTAAGTTCTGTAAATTGGCAGCCAGTTCTATAGAAGGTGAAGCTGCTTAAGTAAATAGAACAACATTCTTAACTGCTTTTGCCTGTGACAGCGGGATCAAAAATTAAAAAAGCAGAAGATCATTTAATTAGCGTAAGTTCGTAGTTCAAGTGGTTAGCTTCTCGCCTCGGTTTAGTTATTATTGTTTTTTATTTAGATTTTTCTTTTATTAGTTAAGTTTATTTTTAATTCAGTTTTTATTATTTCGTCTTAAGAAGTTAACCCTTGAATAGAGGGCAGTGTAAAAACTGCCCTTTTTATTTGCACCTGTCCTAACCAGCATTCAGCACCTAATCCACTCACCACTGTTCACTC
>DASWYM010000125.1:0-5846 GCA_036404975.1 Chitinophagaceae bacterium | reverse complement strand
CCAGGCCCAGGTCGTTCAACACCCACTGGGCTTCCTGGCCCTGGAAAGCTTCGTCGAACTCCAGCTGGATGCTGTCGCCGGTCTTGGTGCCCATCAGCGAGGGGCGGAAGCTTTCCTTAAAGTATTTTACCAACAGGGAGTTGTCCTTGCTGATACCGCCTTCCACCTCAGCCCCTTGTGCGTCGGTCTCTACAAACGTTACGTTCAGCACGTTATCGTCGCCGGTTACAGCCTCGGGCTCGGTCATGTTGCCGTAGCGGGTGGCTAGGCGCTCGATCTCTTCGTCGAGCATAGCGTCGGTCACTTCCACCTTGAAGCGCTTCACGTCCTGCTTTGCCAGGTCGGGCAGCTGGAAGTCGGGCTTCATACCCACTTCGAAGGTAAAGGTGTAGTTGTCGGGCTTATTAACGTCCAGTTGCGAGAGGTTCATTTCCACCGGCAGGGGCTGGGCAAAGATGTCCAGCTTTTCGTTCTGGATATAGTTGATCACTTCTTTGTCGACTGTCTTCAGCACTTCGTCGACGAACAGCGAGTTGCCGTACATTTTTTTGATCAGGCCGGCAGGCACCATTCCCTTACGGAAACCGGGGATATTGGCCTTCTTGCTATAATCCTTTAATGATTTTTCAAAAGAAGGGAAATAGTCTTCTTTATTAATCGTCACGTTTAGTTGCTTATGTAGAGGAGCAACATCCTGTTGGGTAACTGTAGCCATGATAAATCTTTGTCATTATGAAACAAGGAACAAGAAACACTGAAGGGCGGCTTCATCATTCCTTGTTCCTTGTTCTGGATTTCTTTAGTGCGGATGGAGGGACTCGAACCCCCATGCCTCGCGGCGATAGATCCTAAGTCTATTGCGTCTACCAATTTCGCCACATCCGCAGTTGTCTGGTGCTTTATTCCCGCCCGCCGGGGCTTTCACACGTTCTCTTAGGGGGTGCAAATGTAGGGGATTTTTACACTCCAAATAAATTTGGGGGCGATTCTTGGATTAAGGGGTTGTTAAAGGGAAGGGGTTAATAGTCCATGGTCCATGGTCCATAGTAGTGTCCTGGAGCGGGAAGATTTCTTCCTTGAGGTGACACCGGAACTGTTCAGTGGAAAGGGTCATGACGGCTCTTGGAGGCTGTTTCTAAGTTTGGTGATCATCTTTACAAGGATTTCCAGCTGGTTATAGAAGTACGAGAACCGTTCTTCGCTGATGTATTGCTTCCTTTTGGCCAGGAACAGGCAACTGATCACTTCCACGCAGGAGCGCAGGCTGTAGCCTAGAAAGCGGGAGAACTCCGACCCGCTCTGGCCGGTGCAGCCTTCGGCTATGTTTAGGTTGATGGAATCGGCGGCCTTCCGGATCTGGTGGCAAAGGTTGAATTGCTCGTAATTGGGGAACTGTTTCGCCAACTCGTTGATCTCAACGTTCAAATCCCGGGATCGTTGCCAGACTGCTAAACTTTCAAACTTGAAAGCCATACTCCAAGTTAGGCACCGATCCCCGGTTTTGCAACTACCGCCCCAAAATTGCTATACCTTTTGTAGCAGATGGACCATGGACTATAGAACATGGACCATGGACTATAGTCCATAGGCCGCTCTTTTAGAACCCCTTAACTACGAAGCTTTTCCCGGAATGGTGGCAAAACATTAAATTCGTGACGCATGGAGACCGTAGCGCAGATACCGAAGTATACACTGAACGAAGAGCAGGAAAAGAAATTAATTCTAAGGGAATACCGCGCCCTGTTGCGCGGGTTGAAGTCGCGCCTGAAGCCCGGCGACAAGAAGCTCGTGCGGCAGGCCTTCGAAATGGCAGCCGATGCCCACAAGAGTATGCGCCGCAAAAGCGGGGAGCCTTACATACTGCATCCCTTGGCCGTAGCCCGCATCTGCGCGGAGGAAATCGGCCTGGGGGTACGCTCCTCCATCTGCGCCCTGCTGCATGATACGGTGGAGGACACCGACATTTCGCTGGACGACGTGCAGCGCGAGTTCGGGAACGAGATCTCCAAGATCGTGGACGGACTGACCAAGATCTCCACGGTGGTGGACGTGAACGCCTCGCAACAGGCCGAGAACTTCCGTAAGATACTATTGACGCTCACCGACGACCCGAGGGTGATTATTATTAAGCTGGCCGACCGCCTGCACAACATGCGCACCCTGGACTCGATGAAGCCTGAAAAGCAGCTGAAGATCTCCTCCGAAACGGTGTACGTATATGCGCCCCTGGCGCACCGAATGGGTCTGTACAACATCAAGACCGAGATGGAAGACCTGGCGATGAAGTACCTGGAGCAGCAGACCTATAAGGAAATTGCCCGCAAGCTGGCCGAGACCCGCCGCGAACGCACCCGCTACATCAACGAGTTCGTAAAGCCCCTGAAGGAAAAGCTGGACGCCACCGGGTTTGATTTCGAGATCTACGGTCGCCCCAAGAGCATCCACTCCATCTGGAACAAGATGAAGAAGAAGGGGGTGACCTTCGAGGAGGTATACGACCTTTTTGCCATCCGGGTGATCCTGAACTCCTCCCCCGAAAAGGAAAAGGAGGACTGCTGGAAGGTGTACTCGCTAATTACTGATGAGTACACGCCCTCGCCTGAACGCCTGCGCGACTGGCTGAGCAATCCCAAGAGCAACGGCTACGAAGCTCTGCACACCACGGTGATGGGGCCGCAGGGAAAGTGGGTGGAGGTACAGATCCGCTCCAAGCGGATGAACGAAATTGCCGAAAAGGGCCTCGCCGCCCACTGGAAATACAAGGAGGGTACCCAGGACGAAAGCCGCTTCGACAAGTGGTTCAACCAGATCCGCGAGGTGCTGACCAGCCATGACACCGACTCGGTAGACTTCCTGCAGGATTTCAAGACCTCGTTCCTGGCCGAGGAGATCTATATCTATACCCCCAAGGGCGATGTGAAGATGCTGCCCGTGGGTGCTACCGCCCTGGACTTTGCCTTCTCGGTGCACAGCCAGGTGGGCTCCAAGTGTATCGGCGCCAAGGTGAACCACAAGCTGGTACCCATCTCGCATAAGCTTCGTTCGGGCGACCAGGTGGAGATCATTACCTCCAACAAGCAGAAGCCTTCGGAAGACTGGCTGAACTTCGTGGTGACGGCCAAGGCCCGCTCGAAGATCAAAGACTCGCTGAAGGAGGAAAAGAAAGCCATTGCCGAGGAAGGCCGCTACACCGTGCAGCGGAAGCTGGATGGCGTGGGCGGGTCGATGAGCCAGCAGAATCTCGATGAGCTGGTGAGCTTTTATAAGCTGCAGTCGAACCTGGACCTGTTTTACCAGGTGGCCATGAAAGCCATTGACCTGAAGGAGCTGAAGGAATTCAAGGTGGTGGGAGACCGCATTGAAGCCCCCAAGCCGGTAAAGGTAATAGAGCCTAAGCCCGAATACGTGCCCGGTGCGCTAAAGAAGGACACCGAGCTGATCATCTTTGGCGAAAGCTCCGACAGGATCGTTTACAACCTGGCCAACTGCTGCAAGCCCATCCCGGGCGATGACGTGTTTGGCTTTGTGACCACTGGTAAGGGCCTGACCATCCACCGCACCAACTGTCCCAACGCCACCAAGCTGATGAGTAATTATGGACACCGGATCGTGAAGACCCGCTGGGCTAAGAACAAGGAGATATCCTTCCTCACCGGTCTGAAGATCATCGGTATGGATGACGTGGGTGTGGTGAACAAGATCACGAACCTCATTTCCGGCGAGCTGCGGATCAATATCGCCGCCATCACCATCGAGGCGCGGGAAGGCCTCTTTGAGGGCACCATCAAGCTTTTTGTGCACGACAAGGAGGAACTGGAAGACCTGGTGAAGCGCCTGCTGGCCCTGCAGGGCATTCAGACGGTAGACCGGTTTGATACGGAAGCAGTTTGAGAAAGGGATTAGGAATTAGGGATTAGGGCGTTTCTCGTTAACGCTACTCATCACTCACCACTCATCACTCATTCATAGACCCACAAGAGGAAGAAATAGGAAACATAGACCCACTTAGAGCCAGGGTACTTCTTATTTCCATAGCTGTTCAGGAAATTTGTAGTGGATAGGCAGGGTGCCTGACCACTAGTTTTTGAGCACATGGAAAGGAAGTATGGCAGGGGGTTATGGAGCCGGGAGGAGCAGGCTGCAGGCGGGCTATGGCCGGGCTGGCGCCGGAGAGTTTGGGCAGCCCCAGTAGTGATTGGTTGGATAACGGGCGGGGCTTTTTTATGCAGGGTAATTTGGGACGCCTTACATTTGCCACTCATTAATTACAGCAATAATTACAGCTTTATGGTAGATGTACTCCTGGGCCTGCAATGGGGAGATGAAGGAAAAGGAAAGATCGTAGACTATTTCGCGCCCAAATATGATATTATAGCCCGTTTCCAGGGCGGCCCTAATGCCGGTCATACCCTCTATGTTCAGGATAAGAAGATCGTGCTGCACCAGATCCCTTCAGGGGTGTTCCACCAGGGTGTGGTGAACCTGATTGGTAACGGTGTGGTGCTCGACCCGGTGATCCTGCGCAAGGAAGCCCAGACGGTGGCTTCCTTTGGTGTGGACCTGAAGAAAAACCTCTTTATCTCGGAGCGTACGCACCTGATCCTGCCGACGCACCGTGCCCTCGACAAGGCCGCCGAGCAGGCCAAGGGTGAGGGCAAGATCGGCTCCACGCTGAAAGGAATTGGTCCGGCCTATATGGATAAGACCGGAAGAAATGCGCTGCGTGTAGGCGACCTGCTGCACAAAAGCTTTACCACCAGCTACATCAAGCTGCGCCTGAAGCACCAGAAGCTGCTGGACAACTACCATTTCAATGAAGACATTACGGCCTGGGAAGAAGAGTTCTTTGAAGCCATAGAGTTCCTGAAAAGCCTGAATATAGTGAACGGCGAGTACTTCGTTAACGACCAGATATCCAAGGGCAAGAAAGTGCTGGCCGAAGGCGCACAGGGCAGCATGCTGGATATCGACTTTGGTACCTTCCCGTTTGTTACTTCTTCCAATACCATCTCCGCCGGCGTGAGCAGTGGGCTGGGTGTGGCACCGCAGAAGATCAAGGAAGTGATCGGGGTGTCGAAGGCTTACTGTACGCGTGTGGGTAGCGGTCCTTTCCCTACTGAGCTGCACGATGAGACCGGTGAGGAGCTGAGAAAGATCGGCAGCGAGTTTGGCGCTACTACGGGCCGTCCGCGCCGCTGTGGCTGGATGGACCTGGTGGCCCTGCAGTATGCCTGCATGATCAATGGCGTGACTTCTATTGTGATGACCAAGGCCGACGTGCTGGATGCTTTCGAAGAGCTGTCGGTATGTACTTCTTATAAGATCGATGGACAACTGACCAGGCAGGTGCCGTTCCAGTTGTCAAGAGGTGTGCTGGAGCCTTTCTACGAGAAGTTCAGAGGCTGGAAAAGGGATTCTTCTGGCTTCAAGACATCAGACGATCTGCCGGAGGAAATGAAAACATACATCCAGTTTATCAGTCAGCAACTGGGTACACCAATCAGCTATGTTTCCAATGGTCCGGGTAGAGATCAGATCATAAAATTAGGGTAGGAGTTATAGGGGTATTGACCCAGAAAAAAAAGGCTTATAAATTTGGCGAATTGAAAAGTTCGCCGAAATTTTACAACGCTAATTAATCGAGAGCTATGTCAGTAATAATAGAGAAAGAACCAACCTTAACGACCACTGAGCTTGTTGAGAAATTAATAGCACAAGCCAGGAAAGCTGCCGCCAAGCCTAAGAAAGCAACAGAGGAAGACGATGACTTAGCGGGTGACGAGGAAGAGACTCCAAAGAGAGGAAAAGCTTCCTCTAAGGCTGCTGATGATGAGGACGATGCGGAC
>DASWYM010000124.1:0-15872 GCA_036404975.1 Chitinophagaceae bacterium | reverse complement strand
ATCCTGTCCAATCCAAGGGCATAATACTTGTCAATAATCTCTGAGCGCTCTTTGGCGGAGAGGGTAAACTTATTTGCGTTGGAGGCTTGCTCAGATAGTACACCTTCATGATCCCCTTATGCAGATCAAACGTGTAGGCCTGCTCGCTTTGAATAACTATTTCAATGTTCCTGTCCTTTTCTTCTGCAGAGCAGGACCAAAGAATGGCCGGTATACAGAAAAGCAGTAAGCGGTTCATAAGGAGTTCATAGGGACAGAGAATGGCTCCGTTCCATAACTAACCAATCAGGGAATGATGCCTGCATTACCCAGGTTACCAAATCTTCCACCAGGGTTTTTTGGCAGGAGGAACTCCGTCTCCGGCGAGCACGTTCTCGCTGAGGTATTCAGTGACCGATAGATATTTATTCAGTCCTTCAAGATCCATTACAGAAGGGTCGAAGGATTGTCCTGTCTGCGGATCGTAGACAAAGTAGCCGGCCGTATCATGGATCACGTTGATGTAGGCCTTCAAGGTGGTGAACACTTCGTCGGCAGCTTCGTCCTGGTACCAGTAAGGGACGGTTATGAAAACATGGTTGTCGTAGACCGTGAGCTGGATAGCAGGGTCGCCTTTCGGCGGGTTCAACTCGAAGTGGTTGAATTGGTTCTTGGCTTCTTCGATGGTGGTCGTGGTGAGCCTGGCGATCTCGCCATAGTCGAAGTCGAAAGCCTCCAGGCGTGGGTTGGAAGCGGTCAGGGCTTTTACAAGGGCCAACTTGGTAGCTGGGTCGCTGTTTTTCTGCGTTCCCTTAGCCGTATCGGCTGAGACAACAGCGTCCCATTCGTCTTCATCGGGGCGGCCCAGGGTGGACCGGTAACAGTAGATGTCGTAACTCATAGAGCAAGTAATTGGGTGGCGGTATCCCGTAAATATACGTAACCGTTAGAGCTGTGGCAAGTGCTTTGTTAAAGTGGCGGTATCTTAGCCTGCTATTGTAATGCTATGTTGAAACGACAGGTATACCGCATGCCGAAGGCAGGTTCGATAAAAGAGCTCATCCTGCAAACGGAGGAACTGCCCGCGCCGGGTCCCGGTGAAGTGTGCGTGGGGGTGAAAGCCATCGGCCTCAACTTCGCCGACATCTTTGCCATGCAGGGGCTGTACAAGGCCACGCCTGCGGGCTCGTTTATCCCGGGGCTGGAGTTCTCGGGCGAGGTTATCGCTGTGGGTGCAGGGGTGACGGACCGGAAAGTGGGCGACAGGGTGATGGGCGCTACGAAGTTTGGCGGCTACGTGTCGCACCTCAACATCGATCACCGCTACGTGATACCGTTGCCCGAAGGCTGGAGCTTCGAGGAAGGTGCCGGCTTTATCGTGCAGGGGCTCACGGCTTACTATGCCCTTACCGCGCTGGGCAACCTGCAGCAGGGTATAGCGGTGCTCATTCACAGTGCCGCCGGCGGCGTGGGCATTATGGCCAACCGCATTTGCAAGAAGTACGGCGCCTACACCATCGGTACAGTAGGATCGCCGAGGAAGGTGCCGTTCCTGCAGGAAGAAGAAGGTTACGATGACGTGATCGTGCGCGACAAACACTTTCCCCAAAAGCTGCAGAAAGCCCTGGACGGCCGGCCGCTGCTGCTGGTGATGGAGTGCATCGGTGGCGACATCTTCCGGCAAAGCTGGGACGCTATGGCGCCTATGGGAAGGGTGGTGGCTTATGGCAGTGCCTCCTTCACCTCGCACACGGCAAAACCCGATTACCTGAGGCTTATCTGGAAGTTCCTGAAGCGGCCCAAGGTCGATCCCCTGCGCCTGCCTTCGCAGAACAAGTCGCTCATGGGCTTTAACCTGATCTTCCTCTACGAGCAGACGGAGATGATGCTGGAGATGCTGAACCAGTTGATGGCCCTGCAGCTACGGCCGCAGCACATTGGGCACGTGTTTCCGTTTGGAGAAATGCATAAAGCAATCAACCTGTTCCAGCTAGGAGAGACGATGGGGAAGGTGGTGGTGAAAGTTGATTAAAGGCGCATTGCCATTTGAAGCATGAAGTTATACACGCACAAATATGGGGAGAACGTAGGTGGGGCTTCCGGCTACGCAGGCTTCCGGAACCGGAGGCGGTTAAGCCTGTTTGCAAAACTAATCCCCGTAGCGCCGGATGATGTTGTGCTGGAAATCGGTCCGAACACCTGTTTGCTGCTGGATGCTTTCAAAGAGAAAACAAGGTCTGTAGTAGGCATCGATATCAACGAAGAGATGGTAAGCAGGATGAAGCGCCCCGACCTGCTCAGCATGGATGCGGCCCATATGACGTTTGGGGATGGGCATTTCCATATGGTGATTGGCATTGAAGTCTTCGAGCATATACCGGATCTGGAAAGCGTCTTCAGCGAGATTGCACGGGTGCTGGTCAAAGGCGGCAAGTGCTACCTTACGGTTCCCTTTGAATTGTTTCGCGGGCAGCAGGCGCTGGGCGATGCCTGGCAGGCCTACCGGGACCTGCGGATGGCGCGGCAATTACATGTGCACAAGCTGAACCCGCGGAAGATTAAGATGATGATTGCACTTACCGGTTTAGAGATGATCTCCTCCCGGCTGATCTGGATCCCGGGGCCGAGTTATTTCATGGTGTTGGAGAAAAGTTGTAAGTAATCTTCACGCTGGAAGAAGATACAGTCTTTAGCCAGCGAAGTGCCGGTGTTCTGTAAGCCCTCTTTCCTTGTCATCCCGAACGTAGTGAGGGATCTATGCTAGTGACAGTCGGAGTGTTGGTGACCAGCAACGACTATTACTTTGTCATCCTGCTAAGGATCTGTGCATATTTCTGTGAGGCTATCACAATGCAGCAAGAGTGCCTTCATCTATTCCTTGGCGCTAGGTCAACGATTTGCCTAAGGCAGTCATTCAGCGCCTGGCATAGATCCTTTCAGGATGACAATGACACAAACATTCCTGTACACAGGCAGCCTGACAGCACAAAGCATAGATACCTCATTACGTTCGGGATGACAAGGCTGGTGAACTACGGAATGCAGGCACTCTGATAATTGAAAAATAAAACCCCGGTTAACTACCGGGGTTTTATCAGGCTATTTCATTCCTCAGGGCTTGTAGCTTGCAGCTTGTGGCTTGCAGCTTCTCACTCACTCATTTCTTGATCCCCGCCCGCTTCCGCATCTCTTCCAGCGGCATGGTGATGAGGCGGCCTGCAGGCTTGCCGTTCCTGTAGGTGATCAGGCGCAGCTGCACGGCATCGGAGGGCGGGGTGAGCGGAGCGGTGTACTTGGGATAGAAGTTATCGGGGAAGGAGTTGTCGAAGGTGTAGTGAATGTCGAGCCCTTCCACTTCTTTGCCCAGCTCGATGAGCAGGTTGTTGTTCTTGTCCTTCTTAGCCGTGAAAATGGGATCGTAGACGCTGGGGGCGTATTTCACCTGGGCTACATCGAAGCGCTGGAAGTGTTGCTCCACTTTGGGGAAAAACGTGCGCCAGTTCTTCTTCTGCGCCGGCGACCATACCGATTCGGCAATGGCAAAGGCCCGCGGCCAGGTCATGTACTCGGCGTGGCGCATGTTGTAGACGTTCTCGGTCCACAGGTTGGCCTGCCCGCCTTTGATGAGTTTAGGGTTCACGCCCTCGGGCAGGGGATCGAACTCGTAGGACTTGTTCAGGCGCAGCGAGGCATAGATGCGCGGCTCGATGATCGGGTCGCCCTGCATATAGTCGATGTAGGCATGCGTGGTGGGACTCATCACCACTTCGTGGCCTTTCTTCGCCGCTTCGATACCGCCCTTCATACCGCGCCAGCTCATCACCGCCGCACTGGGGGGAAGGCCGCCTTCGAGGATCTCGTCCCAGCCGATAAACTTCTTGCCCTTGGAGGTAACGATCTTCTCTACGCGCTTTTCAAAATAGCCCTGCACCTGGGCCATGTTCTTCAGGCCTTCGCGTTGCATGAGGGCTTTGATCTGGGGACTCTTCTCCCAGAAGTTGGTGGCTGCCTCATCGCCGCCGAGGTGCATGTACTCGAAGGGGAAGAGCTGCGCCACTTCGGTGACTACCTTGTCGAGGAACTCGTACACCTTTTCATTGGCGGGGCAGAGGGTGTTGTCTACCAGGGCGTAGAAGTGCCCGCCGGCAGGCCACTCCATGATCTTTTCGCCCGAGCGTACGCGGTACTTGTCGGCACCCGGTGTGCACGACAGCTCGGGGTAGGAGGCGATGGTGGCCAGGCTATGGCCCGGCACGTCAATTTCGGGCAGGATGTTGACGAAGCGCTCCTGGGCGTACTGGACCAGTTCCTTGATGTCTTCGTGGGTGTAAAAGCCCCCGTAATTGCGCGGCTCGTTGGCGCCGGGCGGCGTGAAGGTGCCGAAGTAGCCCGTCTTGTTTACCCTCCAGGCGCCCACCTCGGTGAGCTTGGGCAGGCTCTTGATCTGGATGCGCCAGCCCTCGTCATCGGTGAGGTGCAGGTGCAGGATGTTGTATTTGTAGCGCACCATGTTGTCGATGTATCGCTTTACTTCCTCTTTGGTGAAGAAGTGGCGCACCACGTCGAACATCAGTCCGCGCCAGCCGAAACGGGGGTAGTCGGTGATCTCCACGGCGGGAGCGCTCCACTCCATGCCGGTCACGGGCGTCTTGCTTTCGATCTCTTTGGGGAAGAGCTGCAGCAGGGTCTGCACCCCGTAGAAGAGGCCGGCCGCCTCGTTGGCCTGGATGGTGGCCCGTTGGGTGGTCACGGAAAGGCGGTAGCCTTCCTTGCCCAGCACCGTATCGCGCGAGGAGAGCAATTGCAGGCGGATGTCGGGGTTAGACTCGCGCTCTTCGATGTCGAAGCGCACACCCGTGGGCGTGCCCATGCGGTCCTTCAGGTAGTTCAGTACGTATTGCACTTCGGGCTGGTTGGGCGCTTCCACCTCCAGTTCCTTGTCGAGGGTAAAGCGGCCGCTGCCCCGCTGCAGCGAGACAGGTTCGGGGATGATGGCCATGTCCTGTGCCATAACGGAAAAAGTAAACAGGCAGAATAGGGATAAGAATAGAGTCCTCATAGTTCCTCTCTTTTGATTCATGAATTTACCGGCAAACGGGCGCATAAGGCTCCGCTTACATGTTAAAAGTACAACGCATTGCTTAGCTTCTTTGTGGAAAAGGGCAAAGCAGTGGGGAAGGCAGCAATTTAGGTACCAGAAGGAGGAATTAGGGATTGGGAATTAGGGATTAGGAGAGAGAACACGAATTAATACGATCCCGATAGCAATCGGGAACACGAAGAGAAGGGAACGCGGATTATTATGATCCTTATGATGAACACGGATTTGATTTTGGTTTCTGGTTTCTGGTTGCGTTGCTCATTTACGCCACTCATCACTCATCACTCATTACTCATTACTCATTACTCATTACTCATTACTCATTCATAGACCCAATATAGGAAGAAATAGGAAACATAGACCCACTTAGACTTGGGGTGCTTCTTTATGCCTTTAGTATTCAGGAACTTTATTGTGTGTTCAGGCTGGCAGCTAAAAGCTAACAGCTGGCAGCTCCTTCTCTGGCACAGATTTTACGTCGTGCAGGGAACTGTGTGTAAAGAAAGGAAGGGAACGATAAACGGAAAAAGCGGAACAACATGGAACAAGGAAAGCAGCTTTGGTGGCAGACCGGCATTATTTACCAGATCTATCCAAGGTCCTACCAGGACAGCAACGACGACGGCATCGGTGACCTGAGGGGTATTATCCAGCGGCTCGATTACCTGCAGTGGCTGGGCATCACCGCCATCTGGATCTCACCGATCTACCCTTCGCCCATGGCCGACTACGGCTACGACATTTCGGACTATACCGGCGTACATCCCCTCTTTGGCACCATGGAGGACTTTGACGCCCTGCTGGAACAAGCCCACAGCCGGGGTATTAAGGTGGTGCTCGACCTGGTGCCCAACCATACATCGGACCAGCACCCCTGGTTCCTGGAGTCGCGCTCCTCGCGCGACAACCCGAAGCGGGATTGGTATATCTGGAAGGACGCCCGACCTGACGGCGGCCTGCCCAACAACTGGCTGAGCGTGTTTGGCGGACCGGCCTGGGAGTGGGACGAGGCCACGGGACAGTACTACTACCACGCCTTTCTGAAAGAGCAGCCCGACCTGAACTGGCGCAACCCGGAGGTGCAGGAGGCGATGCTTGGCGTGATGCGCTACTGGCTCGACAAAGGGGTGGACGGCTTTCGCGTGGATGTGATGTGGCATATGATCAAGGACGAGCAACTGCGCGACAACCCGGTGAACCCCGACTACCAGCCGCATATGGCTACCTACGAACAGCTCTGGCCGGTGTACTCGACCGACCAGCCCGAGGTGCACGACATTGTGCAGAAGATGCGCGGGGTGCTGGACGCCTACCCCGAGCGCATGATGATCGGCGAGATCTACCTGCCCATTCATAAGCTGGTGGCCTACTATGGTGCCGACCTCGGCGGTGCGCACCTTCCGTTCAACTTTATGCTGCTGTCGCTGCCCTGGGATGCCCGCCATATTGCGGCGGCCATTGATGAGTACGAGGGAGCCCTGCCGGCCGGCGGTTGGCCCAACTGGGTGCTGGGCAACCACGACCAGCCCCGCATCACCAGCCGGGTGGGGCTGCAACAGGCCAAGGTGGCGGCCATGCTGCTGCTGACCCTGCGCGGCACGCCCACTATCTACTACGGCGAGGAGCTGGGCATGCGCGATGTGCCCATCCCCTTCGAGGAGGTGCAGGACCCGCAGGGTCTGAACATGCCCGATAAAAACCTGAGCCGTGACCCGGCACGCACGCCCATGCAGTGGGATAACAGCGAGAATGCAGGCTTTTCACCGGTAAAGCCATGGCTGCGGCTGGGCTCGCAGTACAAGAGGGTAAACGTGGCCCTGCAGCAGGACGATCCCTATTCGCAGCTCAGCCTTTACCGCAAGCTTATCCAGCTAAGGCAACGAAGTCCTTCGCTGATGGTGGGCGACTACCGGCCGGTGTACACCGATCCGCAGGTAATGGCCTATACAAGGCAGGCGTCTGGTGAGAAAGGTTACATGGTGGTACTCAACCTGAGCCACCGGCCCTGTTACCTCAACATGAAGAATGTGTCTATCAAGGGAACGGTAGTGCTATCAACTTCGGGTGAGCTGGAGGGGATGGCCGTGATGGGGCGCATGGAGCTGGCAGGGGATGAGGGGATTATTGTGGAAATGAGTGAGGGACGTGAGACGTGAGAGGGGCGTCCATGGTCCATGGTTGGTCTATAGAAGAGTCATTTAGTCAATAAGTCATTAAGTCAATTGAAGGTTATGAATACGGATAAAAAGAATAACAACGCGGGAGAGGAGGGCAGGATGCCGCCCGCTTCTTATGGTAATGCCAGCAACCCCTCGCCTCATAAGGAAGAGGCGCAGCCGGCAGGCAACCAGCTTTTGGACGAAAGGGCGGAGCAATACCTGCGTGAGTCAGCGAATATAGAAGATGTGCCCGATGCCGAAGACCAGGAGGAGGCGGATGAAACCCTTTACGGGGGTGCGTAAAGATGGGGTCTGGACTCAAATTTGAATCCCATCGATACTATGTGTGAAAAGAGATTGGTGCCGTCGTTGTCGGCAAGAAGAAAAGGAAAGGGCCTGGAGTTTAGCGTGTGGGCGCCCCTGAAAAAGAAGGTAGCCCTGCACGTGGTGCATCCCCGCGATGAGTTGATCGCCATGCGTAAGGGTGAGGAAGGATATTTTCACGTGGTGGTGGAGGACCTGCCCGCTAACACCCGCTACTTTTTCCGTCCCGACGGTGAAGAGGATTACCCCGACCCGGCCTCGCGCTTCCAGCCCGAAGGGGTGCACGGTCCCTCGCAGGTGGTGGACCATGAAACCTTTGAGTGGAGTGATGGGGAGTGGAAGGGCCTGCCGCTGGAGGACATGATCCTTTACGAGCTGCACGTGGGCACGTTTACGCCCGAAGGCACGTTCGATGCGATCATTCCACGCCTGCGCGACCTGAAAGCTATAGGGATCAATGCCCTGGAGTTGATGCCGGTGGCGCAGTTTCCCGGAGAGCGCAACTGGGGCTATGATGGGGTATATCCTTATGCCGTGCAGCATTCCTACGGAGGCCCCGAAGGGCTGAAGCGGCTGGTGGACGCCGCCCACCGGGAAGGAATAGCCGTACTGTTGGATGTGGTGTACAATCATATGGGTCCCGAGGGCAACTACCTTTCTTCTTTTGGACCTTATTTCACCGATATGTACCAAACGCCCTGGGGTGATGCGCTCAACTTCGACGGCGAGTGGAGCGACGGGGTGCGCGATTACTTCTCGGGCAATGCGCTGTACTGGTTGGAGCACTACCACATCGACGGGCTGCGCTGCGACGCCATCCACACGGTGTTCGACCGCGGGGCGGTGCACTTCTGGGAGCTGACGCACCACCGCGTACGGGAGCTGGAGGCCCTCCTGGGCCGCCCACTGCACCTTATTGCCGAAAGCGATCTCAATAGTCCGCGTGTAGTGCGCCATCCGGAAGCAGGAGGCTATGGCTTTAGCGGGCAGTGGCTCGATGACTTTCACCACGCCCTCTACACCCTGCTGGATCCCAAAGGGCGGGACCGCTACATCGACTTTGGCCGTATGGACCAGCTGGTGAAGGGTTACTGCGAAGGCTTTGTGCACAGCGGTGAGTGGGTGCAGTTTCGCAAGCGCCGCCACGGCACTTCTTCGGCCGGCGTGCCGGGGCAGCAGTTCGTGGTCTTTAACCTGAACCATGACCAGGTAGGCAATCGTGTGGACGGCAAGCGTCTCTGCAGCCTGGTGGACTTTGAAAAACTCAAGGTAGGTGCTGCGGCCGTTATGCTGGCGCCTTATGTGCCGATGTTGTTCATGGGCGAGGAGTATGGCGATGAGTCGCCCTTCTTTTACTTCGTCAGCCATTCCGACCCGGAGCTCATTAAAGCAGTGCAGAAGGGGAGGACGGAAGAGTTCAAGGACTATGGCTTTGATCAGTCGCCCCCCGACCCGCAGGACGAGAAGACCTTCGAGGCCTGTGTGCTCGACTGGGAGAAGCGCCACCGCGGGCACCACCGCTTGTTGCTGCAGTGGCACGAGGAGTTGATCCGGATGCGGCAGACCCTACCCCCCCTGAGGAACTTCGATAAGAAGAACCTGCAGGCGGAGGCCCTGGGAGAGGAAGGCTTTGTGCTGCGCCGGCGGGGAAGAGGCGAGGAAGCCCTGTGCCTGTTCAATATCTCTGCGAAGGAGCTGGCCTATATCATCCCTCCCGGGGTAAAGAAGGCCCGCAAAGTGCTGGACTCGCGGGCACCGCATTTTATGCCGCACCACCGCAGCCCGGGGCAAGGGATGGCAGAGGAAATAACAGCAGGCGAGGTGCTGCACCTGCCAGCGGCGAGCGTGGTGGTTTACTACGTTACCTGACCGCCAGGAGCAGTGGGTAAATAATCTTTACTTTGTCTCTCGCACGCGAAAGACCTTAACCATATATTCATGAAAGCACTCCTTCTCATCGACATCCAATATGACTTTTTACCCGGAGGGTCGCTGGCCGTTCCCGGCGGCGATGCCATCCTCCCGGTGGTAATCCGCCTGCAGGAGAGCTTTGACCTGGTGGTGGCCACGCAGGACTGGCACCCGGCCGGGCACCACAGCTTTGCTTCCTCGCACGAAGGGCGGCAGCTGTTTGAGACCATCGACCTGCAGGGATTGGAGCAGGTGCTCTGGCCCGACCACTGCATACAGGAAACACCGGGCGCCGACTTCACCGATGCCATCTCGTGGGGACGTGCGGAAGCCATCTTCCGCAAAGGCACCGAGCTGACGATCGACAGCTACAGCGGCTTTTACGACAACGGCCATCGCAAGGAGACGGGGCTGGCCCACTACCTCAGGGGACGAGGTGTGCAGGAGGTGTACATTGCCGGACTGGCCGCGGACTATTGCGTGTACTACACGGCCAAGGACGCGCTGAAAGAAGGCTTTGTCACCCACGTGGTGGAAGACGCCACGCGCGCCATCAGTGCTGAGGGCTTTCAGAAGGCCAAGAGCGATATAGAGCAGCGCGGCGGCAGGGTTATGCAAAGCAGCGAGTTGTAACTAATCCCCTAGCTTTCCAGTTTCTTTCCCATATTGGCTAATACCTTACGCGTTGATTCATGAAGATACTAGTCATCGAAGACGAACAGGAGTTACTACAGACCATTGCCGGCTCGCTGCAAATGGAGCACTACATCGTGGAGACGGCCTCCGACTTTGACACGGCCCTGGAGAAGGCGGGGGTATACGAATACGACTGCATTCTGCTGGACATTTCCCTGCCCGGGGGAAGCGGTCTCCAGGTCCTGGAAGCCCTGAAGAAGGAGAGCAAGTCCGACGGGGTCATTATTATCTCGGCCCGTGACTCGGTGGACGATCGCATCGCGGGGCTCAACCTGGGTGCAGACGATTACTTGGCCAAGCCCTTCCACCTGGCGGAACTGCACGCCCGTGTGCGCTCCGTGGTGCGCCGGCGCAGGTTTGGCGGCAACAACACACTGGCAGTGGCCAACGTGACGGCTAACCTGGAAGCCCGCACCATTGCCGTGGACGGGGAGGAGCTGTCGCTCAACCGCAAGGAGTTCGACATCCTGCTGTACCTGCTGACCAACCGGGAGCGGCTGGTGACCCGTACCGCCCTGGCCGAGCACGTGTGGGGCGACCGTATTGACGAGGCCGACAGCTACGAGTTTATCTATTCGCAAATAAAGAACCTTCGTAAGAAGCTTAAGGACAGTGGTGCCGCCGTGGAGATACAGGCCATCTACGGCATCGGCTATAAGCTGCAGGAGTTATGAAGCTGCTCAACTATACGACCTCCTTCTTTGCCCTCATCCTGCTGGTGATCATCCCCGTGTGGGCCGCCCTGTTCTACTACAACATGCTCGACGAGATCTACGACAGCATGGACGACGGGCTGGACAACCAGAAGCTGCTCGTGCTGCAGAAGGCCCGTACCGATTCCACCGTGTTCCGGCACACGGCGTTCGAGCAGGGCGACGACTATACGGTTCGTGAGATACCGGCGCTGGTGGCTGGTCCCTCCAGGGATATGTATGTCGACACGTTGATGTATATGAAGAACGAGGACGAGTTCGAGCCGGTGCGCATGCTCAAGACCGTTTTCGTGCACAACAACCGCTACTATGAGTTGAAGGTGATCACCTCTATGGTGGAGGAAGACGACCTGGTCAACCAGTTACTTTATTCGCTACTGTGGCTCTACCTGGGACTGGTGGCCACCATCCTGGTGCTCAACAACGTGCTGCTGCGCAAGATCTGGAAACCCTTTTACCGCCTGCTGCGAAAGCTCAAGGGCTTCCGCTTGGAGGCGCCACAGCCGGTGGGAGATATCGATACGCGCATCGACGAGTTCCGCCTGCTGAACGATACGGTGCAGAAGCTGCTGAAGGGCAACATTGCCGCCTACAACAGCCAGAAGCAGTTCATTGAGAATGCGGCCCACGAGCTGCAGACCCCACTGGCCATCTGCCTCAACAAGCTGGAACTGTTCGTGGAGCGGCACGAGCTCTCCGATGAGCAGCTGGGACAGCTGGCCTCCGTTATGAACGGCTTAGAGCGGGCTTCCCGCCTCAACCAGTCGCTGCTGCTGCTCTCCCGTATCGAAAATCAACAGTTCGGGCAGGGCGAGGTGGTGGACATCAATGCCGGGGCCCGCCAGGTGCTCGCCGACTTTAGCGAACAGGCTGCCTACAAGGGAGTCACCCTGTCGCTGAAGGAAGAAGGCGCCTGTGCCGTGACCATGCACCCCGACCTGGCCGGTGTGCTGCTCACCAACCTGGTAAAGAACGCCATCGTGCACAATGTGCCCGGCGGGCGGGTGGAGGTGGTGCTGCACACCGGCAGCCTTGAAGTGCACAACACGGGTAGTCCCACATCGCTGGACCGCAACCGGATCTTTGACCGCTTCTATAAGGCCCAGTCCTCTTCTTCTACGGGTCTTGGGCTCGCCATTGTGAAAGCCATTGCCGACCTCTACGGGTTCGGGGTGAGCTATGCCTACCGGCAGGAGCACGTGATGGCGGTGAGCTTTGGCAGGCATGAGTAATGAGTGGAAGTCCTTTACAAATCTTGAAACTCTAATACTTCACTAGTGCTCTGCTTCCCTTCATTTGCACATTTGCACATTTTCTAATTCACACATTTCCTATTCCCAATTCTTTCCTGATTTGATCCGGAGCTTTGTATAGTGAAAAAAAAGATAACTATGAAAGCAGTATTATTTTCTACCCTGCTGGCAGCTGTGCTACTGGCTTCCTGCAGTAACGAGATACAGGAGAGCAAAGTGCCCTCGGTAGTGAAAAACACCCTGGTAACGACGTTTTCCTACACAGGTCCGGTAGACTGGGAGAAGGAGCAGGGCAACTATGAGGCCGAGTTCCGCGAAGACACACTGGGCTACAAGGCCCTCATCAGCCCGCAGGGAGTCCTGTTGCGCTATAAGGAGCCTATTGCTCCCAGCGACTTGCCTGCACCGGTGCAGCAGGTCCTGCAGGAGCAGTACCGCGACCATGGTGTGGAAGACCTTGAGAAACTGGTGATGGGTGAGCAGGCCTACTACCAGCTGGAACTAGAGAAGGGCCTGAAGGAATTGCAGGTAGTGATCACTGCCGACGGTATGATCACCAATGCCGTGCGCTACTGGGATTAACGTTAGGTGGGCGAAGAAGGAAATTTTATTTTATAACGGGTAAAAGAAGTAAGATATGAAATCGATTCTGAAGTTGATGGTAGTCCTTTCAGTGGTAGCATGGCCCCAGGTGTTCTGTAACGACATCCAGGGTGGAGTAGGCAAGGAAGCCATAGCTGCCGGTGAAGACAAGAAGAGGAAAAAGAAGAAAAACAAAGAGGCAGTGTCCAAAGAAGTGACGGTTCTCGACCGATGGGAGCTGCCTGATGTGCTCACCGAGATATCGGGTCTCGAGCACCTGGGGGGAACGCGCTTTGCTTGCATACAGGACGAGCAGGGAACGATCTTTATTTACAACACGGCCAGCAGGCAGATCGAAAAAGAAGTGCCCTTTGCCGGTGCTGGCGACTTTGAAGGCATAGCCGTTGCAGGCAACACGGCCTGGGTGGTGCAGAGTGATGGAAAGCTTTACGAAGTGAACAACTTCGAGTCGGCTAAGCCTGCTGTGCGCTCCTATACCACTACCCTCACCGCCGGTCATGATGTAGAGGGACTGACCTATGATAAAAAGGAAGATCGCCTGCTTCTGGCTATCAAAGGCAGGGAGCCCGGCAGCAGCGATTACAAGGGTATCTATGCCTTTGATACCGGCACCCGGAAGTTCGCTCCCGACCCGGTGCTGAAGATCAACCTGGCCGACCCGGTGTTCCAGGGCCTGAAGGAAAAGAAGCGCAACAGCCTCATGCAGCCTTCGGAGATCGAGATCCACCCGCAGACCGGCGACATCTATGTGAGCGAGGGCGCCTCGCCCAAGCTGCTGGTGATGGATGCTGACGGCCAAAAGAAAAAGCTCTATACCCTGGACCCCGATGACTTCCCGCAGTCGGAGGGCCTGGCCTTCACGCCCGAAGGCGAGCTGTTTATCTCTAATGAAGGCAAAGGCGGTAAGGGAACCATTGTAAAAGTAGCCATTGATTAAAAGGAGGTGTGATGACCAAAGGAGATAAAATAGCGTTTAGCCTTATTGCCGTCCTGTTCGTCCTGGTTATCGTGTTCCGGAAGGACATAGCCGGTGTATTCGACAGGGACGGAAAGGATGGAAAGGAAAAGAAGAAAGACAAGAAGGATAAGGACGGCAAAGACGATAAAAAGGAGGGCCGGCATCGGCCCTTCATCCCAGTCGAAAAGGAAGCCAGTACGGTGCTGTATACCGAATGGGCTTAGTGTCCGCCGGGTTAAAAAGCCATTAGAATGCCGTGCGAACGCTGACCTCTCCCCCTTCCCTTCCTACCTTTGCGCTTTTTACAGAACCCTCCTCAGGAGGGTCCTTTGTATTGAAACGCACCATATGATTTCATTCTGGGACAAGGTATTCTGGGGCAACACGGTTGCCGGGTGGACCACTGCCATCGTTATTATCCTGGCCTCCCTGCTGGCCTTAAAGCTCTTCGAGCGCATTGTGCTGCAACGCATCCGCCGCCTGGCCGAGCGCACGACCGGCACCCTTGACGACTACCTCGTGGCTACCCTCCAGCACTCGGTGATGCCCCTGGCTTATAGCCTGGCGGTGTACGGCGGCATCACTTACCTGCACCTGCCGCTGCGGGTGGAAAGACTGCTGCACATTGCCGTGCTGTTCATCACCACCGTCTTTATTATCCGTATTATCTCGTCGTTTCTCAGTCACTTTGTTAACCGCTTTATTAACCGTGAAGCCGACGGGGAAACAAAGAAAAAACAAGCCCGCGGTATCCTGCTGATCATACAGGCGGCCGTTTGGGTGATTGGCCTGGTGTTCCTCATCGACAACCTGGGTTACGACATTACCACCATCGTGGCAGGCCTGGGGATCGGCGGTATCGCCATCGCCCTGGCCGCACAAACGGTGCTCGGCGACCTGTTCTCCTACCTGGTGATCTTCTTCGACAAGCCCTTCGAGATTGGCGACTTTATCGTGGTGGGCGATAAGAGCGGTGTGGTGGAATACATCGGCATCAAGACCACGCGCCTGCGTACCCTCAACGGCGAGCAGCTGATCTGCTCCAATACCGACCTTACCAACTCGCGGGTGCACAATTTTAAGCGCATGGAAAAGCGCCGGGTGCTGTTCGCCTTTGGCGTGGAATACAGCACTTCCTCGGCACAACTGCAACAAGTGCCGGCGATCGTAAAGGATGTCATCGAAGCCCAGGAAGACACGCAGTTCGACCGATGCCATTTTCTGAAGTTCGGGGCCTACAGCCTTGACTTCGAAGTGGTGTACTATGTGCTCTCCGCCGACTACAATTTGTACATGGACCGCCAACAGGCCATCAACCTGGCCATCTTCGGGCGCTTCGAAGCCGCAGGCATGCAATTTGCCTTTCCCACGCAAACGCTGCTGCTGCACCGGGCCGGGGAGCCGTCACTCAGCTAACATGGGGCAAAAGGCGAACTTAGGTTCCTATTGATAATAGGAAAAATAGGAAGTAACTTTAAGTGCCATCCCTCGCCGACAAACCACCTTACTTTCTTCACTACTCAACCTGCTGCTTATGCGCGCTGATACTCTTACCCGGATGCTGACCTGCAAGAATCTTTTGCTCCTCATCATAGCAATGAGCGGGCTGCTCTCTTCCTGCGTTACCTCGCTGTACCCCCTTTCCGATGATTCTAAAGACGTGGTGTACCGTCCTGAACTCGCCGGCACCTGGAAACAATCGGATGGCAACTCGTATATCATAGCCGACGGGGGTGCCGATAGTACCTATGCCTTTACCATGGTGGAAGTGCGCACGCACGACGACGTATCGGTAAATGACACCTCTTATTTTACCGGCCGACTGGTGCAGTCCGACGGCTATCTTTTCCTCGACTGCGTGGTTGACCTGGAGCTGCACGGCGAATACCAGCGTCTCGGCGACTATACACGGGCAGGCCTGGCACCCACGCATTTCCTGTTCCATATTTCCATAGGCAGCGGAGGCAGTACGGTCGAACTGGCCCAGTTGCAGGCGGAGCCTTTTGAAAAAGTACTCAAAGAGAGGTATCCCCGCATCCGCTATAAGATGGAAGCAGAGAGCCTCTTACTGGTGGAGCCGCCGCCCGCTCTTACAAAATTGATGGTGCAGCTGATAAAGGATAAGGCGGATGTATGGGAGGTGAGCACCTGGATTAAAGAGTAAGTCCTTCGCTT
>DASWYM010000123.1:0-6024 GCA_036404975.1 Chitinophagaceae bacterium | reverse complement strand
GTTGACGGATAAGCGGTATTGATCAATTCCCAAGTGTTCTTATCCTTATATTCATCCCTGACTTCCCACCCCAAGGGTAAGTCTTTTTCGGTGCCAAAAGTTACCGGCCCCAGGACTGGTACGGCAGGCATTTGTGCATTGGAAAAATGAGATAAAAGAATGAATAGGTAGGTAGCTGCAAAGCAGCGGAGGAAAGATAACGGTATCTTTCTCATAAACTTTTGGTTTGGTTGATAGATGGTTTTAAGCGCGGTGGTTTATTACGCAGTTGGAGCAGGTCTGCAAAGGGAAGGAATAGCGTGTACTAATGTACGTAATATTCTAATTAATTACAATAACAAATATGCGTATTCTTTTTCAGTGAAATTTCAATCTTTTCTAAAAAAAGAAACCCTGCCAGGGCAGGGTATTCAATCGTAGAATCCAAATAAATTTTAATATTCCCATTTCACCAGGCAGGCGCCCCAGGTAAATCCGCCACCAAAGGCAGCCAGAACGATGTTGTCGCCTTTGTTGAGGTCATGGCGCCATTCCCAAAGGCAAAGAGGGATGGTGGCAGCCGTGGTGTTTCCATAGCGCTGTATGTTCAGCATTACCTTCTCGTGGGATAGTCCCATGCGGTCGGCTGTGGCGTCAATAATACGCTTATTGGCTTGGTGGGGCACCAACCAGGCGATGTCATCACCGGTCAGGTTGTTACGTTCCAGTAGTTCGGCGCTTACATCGGCCATGCCTTTAACTGCAAACTTGAATACGGACTGACCTTCCTGGTATACGTAATGCTCTTTGTTGGCTACGGTCTCTGCTGAAGCCGGCTTCAGGGATCCGCCAGCTTTCATGTGAAGGTGTTGGCGACCACTGCCGTCGCTTTTCAGGATGCTGTCCAATATTCCATAGCCCTGGTGGTTCGGTTCCAGCAACACCCCGCCAGCCCCGTCACCGAAGATGATACAAGTCTGTCGGTCGCTATAATCAATAATAGAGCTCATTTTATCAGCACCGATGACAATTACTTTCTTATAGCGCCGGCTTTCAATCAGGGTAGCGCCTACGGTCAGGCCGTATACAAAGCCGGAGCAGGCTGCCTGCAGGTCAAAGCCCCAGGCGTTTTTGGCGCCTGCCTTGTCGCTGATGATGTTGGCCGTAGCCGGGAAAACCATGTCGGGGGTAACCGTACAGCAGATGATACAGTCAATCTCCTCGGGAGAAATGCCCCTCTTATCACAAATCTGCCGTACTACCGGTACGGCCATGTCAGACGTCGCCAGTCCTTCCCCTTTCAGGATACGGCGCTCTTCTATGCCTGTGCGGGTGCGGATCCATTCGTCATTGGTGTCTACCATTTTCTCCAGGTCAAAGTTGGTCAGCTTTGTCTCCGGAACATAACCACCCACCGCGGTTATGGCTGCTGTTATTTTCGGGATCATCTCTATTGTTTCAAAGGTTATTTAAAAAGGGGGCTAAGATACGATATCATGGTAATCTGCTATCAGCAAGCATTTACTGATAGGTGTCCCCCCCTGATAAAAATGGGGTGCGCAGTGGCAGTAGATGTGATAGATCGTTGATATGAGCGCTCCTTTTTCGCTTATATTCGCAAGCATGATAGCTTTTCTAAAGGGCAGCTTTGTAAAGAAAACCCCTGCTAACGTACACATAGATGTCAACGGCGTAGGCTATGAAGTAAATATCAGCCTTAACACTTATTCTCATATCCAGGATCTGGAAAGTGGCACCCTGCTTACCCACCTGTTGGTGCGGGAGGACGCCCACATCCTTTTTGGCTTTTACGACACGGCAGAAAAGGACATGTTTCTCCAATTGATCGCGGTATCGGGGGTAGGTGCCTCTACGGCGCGGGTGATGCTTTCGTATATGAAACCCGAGGAGCTGAGCCGGGCAATTGTTCAAGGCAACCACCGTGCCCTGGAAGGTATCAAGGGCATTGGTAAAAAGACGGCGGAACGCATTGTGGTAGAACTGCGTGATAAGCTCGCCAAACAACCAGTGGAAGCAAATATTTCGTCCTGGAAAGGCAATACTTTACAAGCCGATGCGTTAAATGCCTTGATTGCTTTAGGGATAAACCGGCAGGCGGCAGACAGCGCCATTCAAAAGGTGATGGATAAAGAGCCGGACCTGAATGTGGAATCCCTGATCAAAAAGGCCCTGCAAAGCCTGTAAGATTCTTGTTAGCCTGTGAGATTCTATATTGATTAACTAATTGTGAGAAGAACAGCTTGAGCTCCTTAACTACCTTTAAAACATCGTCGCTGGTAGCTGTCATCCTTGTGTCTGCTCTTTGCCTGCAGGTGCATGCCCGTGCAGACTATCGTACCAATCCGACCATCACCAACCAGGATACCACTAAATACCCCCTTCGTGATCGCCGCGGAGATCCTTATACTTATCCCAACCGCAATTCCTTTGACCTGAAAGATACTGCCTTCATTAAGCGGAATGTGGAGTACGATCCGGAGTCAAAGCAATACTTTATTGTCGAAAAGATCGGAAATCGTTACTACCGTACTCCAATGACCTTCTCGATGAAGGAGTTCATTGAGCTTCAGGGCCGCAAGGACGAAGAGGAGTATTTCCGCAAAAGGGCTAATACCCTTTACAACCTGAACCGCCGTAATGCCAAACCCAACTTTGGGTTTTCACCCGATTGGATGAACCGCATTACCGGTAACGGTAAGGTGGAGATTCGCCCCACGGGCTATGTGGACATTGCTGCTGGCTACCAGGGCCAGAATATTAAAAATCCCACCCTGCCTGAACGGGCACGTCGTACAGGAGGCTTTGACTTCAATATGAATGCGCAGCTGCAGGTGGATGCCAATATCGGCGACAAGATCAAGCTGCCGATCAACTATAACACCTTGGCCACCTTTGATTTTGAGAACCAACTGAAACTGGATTACCAGGGTAAGGAAGACGAGGTGCTCAAGCAGTTCCAGGCTGGTAATATAAACTTTGCTTCTAAGGGGACCCTTATTCCGGGTGCCCAGTCGCTTTTCGGGATAAAGTCGCAACTTCAGTTCGGTAAGCTCTACGTTACCTCGGTCCTGGCCAACCAGCGCTCGCAGCGCCAGTCCATGGGGCTGCAGGGAGGAGCGGCCAGCCAGGCTTTCCAGATCAAGGCCGACGAATACGAGGAGAACCGCCATTTCCTGATGGCGCAGTACTTCCGCAGGAATTATAACAAGGCCATGAGCCAGCTGCCGCTGGTCCAATCCAATGTACAGATCATGCGTGTGGAAGTGTGGGTAACGAACCGCACAGGGGCCACTACCGACACCCGCGACGTGGTTGCCTTTATGGACCTGGGCGAGGATAGTTCCCAAAGATGGAATGGTATCCCGGGCTTTTTACCATCTAATGATGCCAACGACCTGTACCGTACGCTGATGAACAACCCTGCTACCCGTAACTCAACCCAGGTGCAAAGTGCGCTGATGGGCATGGGCTTGCAGCCGGTATCGGAGTTCGAAAAGACTTTTGCACGTAAGCTGCTGCCTACGGACTACTATTTCAACGAACGCGTCGGCTTCCTTTCTCTGAATCAGCCGTTGCAGCCGGACGAAGTGCTGGGTATAGCTTTCCAGTATACGTATAATGGTAAAGTGTACCAGGTAGGGGAGTTCTCCCAGGACGTGCCCCCGGATAGCAGCGGCAACTCTACCAAGGTGCTGTTCCTGAAGTTACTAAAGGCTACTTCACAACGTACCGACCTTCCGATCTGGAACCTGATGATGAAAAACGTGTACAGCGTAGGTTATGGCCAACTGGAGCGCCAGGACTTTAAGCTGGATATTGTATACGAAGAGCCCAGCAAAGGAGAGAAGCGCTACCTGCCTATAAACTCCGGTTTGAACGACCAGTATAAAGGCATTCCTATCCTTTCCCTTGTCAACCTGGACCGGCTGAACAACCAGAACGACCCGCAGCCAGACGGGGTGTTTGACTACATAGAGGGCTATACGGTCATCTCTTCCCAAAGCCGGATCATCTTCCCGCTACTGGAACCTTTTGGACGCGACCTGGAATATGTGTACAACAGTCCTGATTCCATGCAGAAGTATTTGTATTACCCCCTGTATGATACTATTAAGGCCATTGCCCAGAACTATGCCAACCTGAACCGCTTTAAACTGGTGGGGCGCTCCAAGTCGGGGGTGAACAATGCCGACTACCAATTGGGCTTTAATATTCCCCGGGGATCAGTAACTGTCACTGCCGGTGGACAGGTGCTGCAGGAAAATATCGATTACGAGATCAACTACGACCTCGGAACCCTCAGAGTGATCAACCAGGCCATTATAAGTTCCGGTGTGCCGGTGCAGGTACAGTACGAAAATAATGCCTCCTTCGGACTTCAACAACGAAACTACCTGGGCTTACGCCTCGACTACCTGGTCAACAAGCACCTGACGCTTGGAGGTACTATGGTGCGCCTGGGTGAGCGTCCTTTCTTTACCAAGCAGAGCTATGGCGAAGACCCTATCCGAAACACCATGTACGGAGTGGACTTTGATTACCGCAACGACGTGCCCCGTATATCCAAGTGGCTGGACAAACTGCCTTTCTATTCTACCAAGGCTACTTCAAGCATCAGTGCTTATGGCGAAGCCGCTATGCTGAAGCCGGGTCACTCACCGCAGATCGGCAAAGGCGGACAGGGTGTTATATATATAGATGACTTCGAAGGCACCCGCAGCTCTATCGACCTCCGGTTCCCGCTGATCAGCTGGACCCTGGCCTCCACTCCACAGAATGCAGAGGGTGCCAACGGTAACGAACTGTTCCCGGAAGCGAAGAAGTCCAACGATCTGGAATATAACTACAACCGGGCAAAGCTGGCCTGGTACAACATCGAGCCGATCCTCCAGGAGCCCAACAATCCCAACAACCCAATCCGCAAGAACCTCTTTGAGTTGTCGCGGCCCGAAACCCGCCAGGTGTACCAGGAGGAGATCTTCCCACAGCGTACTGCTGATATCGGGCAGGGTTTGTTAACCACCTTCGACATGGCGTATTATCCTACTGAAAGAGGGCCTTACAACTTCCGCGCAGAGGTGGGCTGGATGGACCAGAGGGGGCAGATACTTCAGCCGAGAAAGAGCTGGGGCGGTATCATGCGTAATATTGACCAGACCGACTTCGAAACCGGTAATATAGAATTCATCGAGTTCTGGATGCAGGATCCTTTTATTGATAACCGCAACCCTATGGGTGGTGAGTTCTATATCAACCTGGGTACCATATCGGAGGACGTATTACGGGATGGCAAACGCCAGTATGAAAATGGTTTGCCGGCACCCAGCAGCCCCAATATCCCGGTGGACCCCACGGTTTGGGGTGTAGTTCCGCGTAACCCCATCCAGGTAACCAATGCTTTCAGCAATGATCCCGGCGACCGTACGTCACAGGACGTGGGCTTTGATGGCCTGACTGACGATGCTGAGAAGAGCCAGTTTCAGCCTTATATCCAGCAATTGGAATCGATCTACGGTCCCGCCGCCCCCGTAGTACAGAAAGCAAAGATCGACCCTTCGGCAGATAACTTTAAGGGGTATCGTGATGCCCAATATGAAAAAGACGAAGCCGGTATCCTGGCACGCTATAAAGACATCAATAACCCGCACGGCAACTCACCGATCGCCGCGACTGACGATAAATTCACCAATGCGTTCACACTCTACCCTGACCAGGAAGAGCTGAACCGGGACAATACCCTCAATGAAGTGGAGGAGTATTTCCAATACCGTATGGAACTGAGACCGGGAATGGAGCCTGGTTCTAATTATATTACGGATATGCGGGAAGTGAAAGCCCGCCTGCCTAATGGTAATACACGGGATGAAAAGTGGTACCTGTTCCGCATCCCTGTGCGGGAGTACCAGCATAAAGTAGGGGATATTCCTGACTTTAAGTCTATCCGCTTTATCCGTATGTTCCTTACCGGATTTGATGATACGGTGGTGCTGCGCTTCGGCAAGCTCGAAATGGTACGAAACCAAT
>DASWYM010000122.1:0-3703 GCA_036404975.1 Chitinophagaceae bacterium | reverse complement strand
GGGCAGCGAAGAAGTATTTGGTTTTCTACAGGATGTGCTGACGGAGGTAATGGCGGTATTTCCATCTACCTATATCCACATTGGTGGGGATGAAGTGGACAAGACGCCCTGGAAGAAGTGCGCCCGATGCCAGGCCCGCATGAATAAAGAAGGCCTGAAGAACGAAGAGGAACTTCAGAGTTATTTCATTAAGCGAATCGAGAAGTTCCTCGTGAGCAAAAAGCGGAAGATGATCGGCTGGGACGAGATCCTGGAAGGCGGTCTGGCACCCGAAGCTACGGTAATGAGCTGGAGAGGGGAAAGCGGAGGGATACAGGCGGCAAAGATGAACCACGACGTGGTGATGACGCCAGGTTCTCCGCTTTACTTCGACCATTACCAGGCGGGACCGGAAGGTGAGCCGGTGGCCATTGGAGGAATGAATACGCTGAAGAAAGTGTACGATTATGATCCTATACCCAGGGAACTCGAAGGTGAAGCGTCCAGACATGTGCTGGGTGCGCAGGCTAATGTGTGGACCGAGTTTATCACCACGGCTGAAGGTGTTGAACACATGGTGCTGCCCCGAATGCTGGCATTGGCTGAAGTGGTATGGAGCCCTAAAGAAGCCAGGGATTGGAACTCGTTCAACCGGCGCCTACAGGCCCATTTCAGGAGCTTCGACCAAAGGGGGCTGCACTACAGTAAAGGCAACTACAAAGTAGAAATAAAACCGCTGGCACAAAACGGCAAGCTTCAGGTGACACTGGCTACCGAAATACTGGATGGCCAGGTACACTACACGGTTAATGGTGAAACGCCTACAGGTCAAAGTCCACGCTATAGTAACCCGGTGGTTATTGATTCTTCAGTAACCTTAAAGGCAGCAACAGTGCTGAATGGAACGGTTATGGGTTATAAGCCGGCCGAGCAGGCCTTTGCCCTGCACAAAGCCATTGGACGTGATGTGGTTTATGCTCACCCGGTAAGCCGGTATTATATGGCTGATGGACCAAACTCATTAACGGATGGAGTAAGAGGCCTCTATGCAGTCGGGAAATATTGGCATGGCTTCCATGCCAACGATCTGGTGGCCACCATAGACCTGGGCAAACAGCAGGAAGTGCGCAGCCTGGCTCTTGGCTGCCTGCAGCACTACCGCGACTGGATCTTTATGCCGCAGTGGGTGCGCTTTGAAGTGTCTATGGATGGTAAGGAGTTTACCGAATCGGGAACAGTACATAATACCGTATCCGCGAATGAACAGGAGGCTACCATAAAAGATTTTAAAGCAGAATTTGCGCCCCGTTCAGCCCGTTTTGTCAGGGTAACCGCCAAAAACCTGGGCTCATGTCCCAAAGGCCACAGTGGGGAGGGAAAACCTGCCTGGCTGTTTGCCGACGAAATCATTGTCCACTAATTAATCGATATCCATGAAGAAATATATTGCTTGTATTCTTAGTTTCCTTCTCATTTCAACGGCTGTCCTTGCCCAGCGCGACACTATAGAGCTGAATAAGGATTGGCTGTTTGCTTTAGACAAGAAAGGAGAAGGAATAGTTGGCCGCTGGTATAATAGCGCGCTGGCTTCGGCCCGCATAGTGCAAGTGCCGCACACCTGGAACGTGGAAGAGGGAAGCCAGCAGCATTATGGCTGGGGATGGTATCAAAAGAAACTGGATGTACCGGCTGCCTGGAAAGGCAAAAACGTAGTATTGCAATTTGGCGCCATTAATCATACCTCCTACATCTATGTGAACGGGAAAAAGGTGGAAGAGAACATCGGCGACGGCTTCAGCAAGTTCTTTATCAACCTCAATGGCAAGCTGGATTACGGTAAGGCAAATACCATCACGGTAGCCGTGAACAACGACTATGGGAAGAATAAAGTGCCCTTTGGCAGCTCTTTTGACTGGCCGAATGATGGCGGCTTGATCCGCACCGTCTCGCTGATCGTGTCCGATAAGCCGGCCGTCAGCTATTTGCATGCGGAGCCAAAGCTGGACGTGGCTACCGGTTCAGGAAAGCTGCAGTTGCGGATTGGCTTTGACGGTGCCGTGAATAAGAACATCCAACTGAAAGTAGCCATAACCGAAGAGAACCAGTTCACCCGGAACGTGGTACTCTCTGCCGCGCAAAAGCCCCGGTGGCAGGCTGGTGAAGCGATACTTGACTTTGTCTTGCCCAAAGTGAACCCCTGGCATTTCGACTTCCCTAACCTGTACCGCGTGGAGGTGACCGTGCTGAACGGGCGTAAAGCTGTGGACAAAGTTTCCGTCAACACCGGCTTCAGGGAAGTAACGTTTGTTAAGGGACAGACCTATCTCAACGGGGAGCGGGTGAAACTGATGGGGGTGGAGTGGACTGCCGGATCCAACCCTGACTATGGATTTGCCGAGCCCGCCTCAGAGATCCTACGACACGGCAGGCTGATGAAGGACGTAAATGCCATTTTCACCCGCCAGCACTTCCAGCAGGACGACCTGTTTTACGATTTCTGCGACCGCAACGGTATCCTGGTGCAGCAGGAAGTGCCCCTGTGGGGGCCTGAAACCCCGGCCAACGATACGATCCGGACCATTGCCATGAAGCAGCTGGAGCGTATGGTGCGCAATATGTATAACTATCCCTCCATCTTCTCGTGGGGCGTAGGCAATGAGCTGAGGGGGCGCGATGCGGATATGAAACAGATGATCCAGGACCTGATCAGCCGCAGCCGCCAGCTGGATCCTTCCAGGCAGGTGGCCTATGTGAGTAATACGCTAACTCAGGGCTTCTATAATGACCCGAAGTTTGTACCCGATGCTGCCAATGATGGCGACTACCTGATGATGAACGAGTATGGCGGCAGCTGGTGGGCTATCCCGGTGGGGAAGATCCACAGCTACCTGGATAGTGTGCACCTGTCGTACCCCGAAAAGCCCTTCTTTATCTCGGAGTTTGGGCTCTGCGGGCCCAATTTCAAGGGAGGCGATGAGCGCCGCCTGGAGGACCTGATCTACCATATGGCCATTTATGAAAGCAAGCCTTATGTAGAAGGAGCCATCTACTTTGATCTTACCGACTACCGTACGCATTATCCCGGGACTACGGAAAACAATAAGTTTCGCCGGCGTATACACGGCATATACGACATGTATGGCAAACCCAAGCCTTCTATGCGGGTGCTGCGTGAAATGTCGTCCCCCGTGGAGGTGCAGAACCTTAACCAATGGAAAAAAGGAAAGGTTACTGCCCAGATCTTCGGCTCTATCGGCCTGCCCCAGCATACCGTAAAAGGCTACAAGATCTACCTGTCGGACAAGGCGGAGAACTACGCTGCCACCAAAGCTTACGAGATTCCCGAGGTGATGCCCGGCGAACGGGTGCAGGTGGAAATGGACGACCTGTATAATGGCAAAGGAATAATTACCGTAGTGCGCCCCAATGGCTATGTAGTTTCGCAAAAGTCGTTTTATGAATAAAGCCCAAAGGCATGAACCAAATGAATGTGATCAAATATTTAATTGCTTGTTTATGTGCGCTGGCATTTGCAGCAACCCTTGATGCCAACGCAGCCGATACATTGCACCTGCGTGCGTTCCACCGTCAGACGGTGGTGACTGATCCCTCAAAGGGATCCAATTACTATAAAGCATGGACGAAGTTTCCTTCGGTCCAGGAGTCCATACGCAAGATCATCATGAAGGTAACCTTTGGCTGCCCCGATTCGCTGCGTTGCGCC
>DASWYM010000121.1:0-4486 GCA_036404975.1 Chitinophagaceae bacterium | reverse complement strand
AAAAAGATGGTCAGCAACAGCGGCAGGAAGCGCTTGTACTTGTGGCCGATGTTGGGCTTGGCCACCTCGTCGCGGATAAAGGTCACTACCGGCTCCACGGCATTCTGCATCCCCCGGGGCGCTGTAGCCACTCCCTGTCCGCTGCGGTAGCGCTTGGCCACCGAAGTCATGATCCAAACCAGCAGGATCAGGGCAATGAACATCTGTACCACGTTGCGGGTCAGGGAAATATCGTACACCGGCACATTGGGCAGGGGAAGGCCCGCCTCGTCTACGGCCACGACCTTCTCATTGCTCAGCAGGGAGATCACATCATCGGGCACGTTATCCGACTTTAATTTCTCTTTATAGTGCTGGGTCACCAGCTGGTAGCCGTTGTAAGCTTCCTCACCGTGGTGAAACTTAGAAGACATAAAAGAGGTAAGCCCTCTCTCGGGAGAGTACAGGATCACCGGCAGGGGTATAGTAGCGTGGTGCTCCTTACCGTCGCTGCCTTCCCAGGAGAAGAAATGGAACTCGTGGGCATCCATTACGTGACTAAAGATCACCTTATTGGCATCGAACTTCTTCTCATCTCCTTCCCCACCTTTGTGATCCACCTGCTGCTGCGGTGCATCATCGTTAGTGTTCTCGTGCTCCTCATCGGCCTGGGCAAATGAAGGGGCGGATATGGAAAGGGCAAACAGGCTGAAAGCCACTACCAATAAGGTTTTGACACGTCTTAGGTTCATCACTTACCTGAAATTTGGCGCAAAGATAAGGAAGCAGGGGTTAAAAACAGAGGAATTATAGTCTTTGCAGCATTTTATGATTTTGTACAACAGCACCCTCTTTTTCGGCTTTTCCGGCACCCCATATATAATAATAATAGACCCCTATTTCCGCTCATCGCCCGCGGCCCGCAGCTCATAGCCCGCCGCTTCTTTTCCCTCGAACTGCATCTGGTGCAGGCGGGCATAGTAGCCCCCCTTTTGCAGCAGCTCGCCGTGCTTGCCCATCTCCTTAATCTCGCCCTTGTCGAGCACGATGATGAGATCGGCCCGCTGGATGGTGGAAAGTCGGTGGGCTATTATAATAGAAGTGCGGTCGGCAATGAGCTTCTGGATGGCCCCCTCGATCAGCTGCTCGCTTTCCGAGTCGATGGAGGAGGTAGCCTCGTCCAGGATAAGGATGGCGGGATTATAAAGCAGGGCCCGGATAAAGGACAGGAGCTGCCGCTGGCCCAGCGACAGGGTGGCGCCCCGTTCCATCACGTTATAGTCGTAGCCCCCCGGCAGGCGGAGAATGAAGTCGTGCATCCCGATAAGGCGGGCGGCCTCTTCCACCTTTTCACGGGGAATGGCTTCATTGCGCAGGGTGATGTTTTCCAGCACGGAGCCCGAAAACAGGAACACGTCCTGCAGCACCACCCCTATATGGCGGCGCAGCGCTTCCAGTTGCCAGTCTTTGATGGAAATGTCATCCACCTTTATGGTGCCTTGCGTTATTTCATAAAGTCGGTTGAGCAGGGAGATGATGGTCGATTTGCCGCTGCCGGTATGCCCCACAATGGCTACCGTCTGGCCGGGCTGGATGGTAAAGTTGATGTCGCGGAGCACGGGGTGCTCGTCGGTATAGCCAAACCATACGTTGTCAAACGCCACCTTGCCCTTTACGGCGCCGGGGGCATAAGCGCCCTCATCTTTAATATAGTCGTCGTTGTCGAGCACCTTGAACACCCGCTCGGAAGCAATGATGCCCATCTGCAGCACGTTGAACTTGTCGGCAATGATGCGCAGGGGGCGGAACAGGAGGTTCAGGCAGAGGATAAAGGAGGTGATGAGGCCCGCTTCCACCTGCTGCTTCGAGCCGAACCACACGATCAGGCCGATGGAGGAAGCCAGCACGATCTCTACCAGCGGGAAAAACACCGAGTAGGCAAAGATGGCCCTGATGTTGGCATCGCGGTGCTCGGCATTGATCCTTTTAAACTTGTTGAACTCCCGGTCCTCGGCGGCAAAGGCCTGCACAATAGCCATCCCGGTGAGGTGTTCCTGCACAAAAGCGTTGAGCTCCGACACCGCGTTGCGCACCCGGTGGAAGGAGCGGTTCACACTTTCCTTAAAAAAATAGGTAGCTATAATTAATACCGGAAAGGGGATCAGGCAAATGAGGGTGAGCTGCCAGTCGGTGTAGAACATATAGGTCAGCACCGCTATAATGGATAAGATATCCGCAATGATGGGGATCAGGCCCTCGGCAAAGATGTCGTTAATGCGCTCGATGTCGTCCACCGTGCGGGTGGTCAGCGTGCCGATGGGGGTTTTATCAAACTGCCGCAGGTTCAGGTGCAGCACCTTTTTATAGACGGTCACCCTCAGGTCTTTCACCACGGCCTGTCCCAGCCAGGAGGTAATAAAGGAGAAAAAGAAGCGCAGCACCGTTTCCACGATGAGCAGCCCTATCTGGATGACGGTGATCCACACCACCATCTCCACTACCCTGTTGGTAATATACTGGTCCACCGTCAGTTGGATCAGCCAGGGCCGGATGGGGGTGGCCACCGCCAGCACCACCGAAAGCACCACGGACGTGATGAACCGCCCCCGGTAAGGACGGGCAAACTGCAATACTCTTTTCAGTGATTGGAGGTCAAACGACTTCCTGGATGTTGAACTGGCCAATAAGGATCAGGGTTTAAACGGCAAATTTACCGGGAAGCAGTGTCACCTTCATCACCGCCCATCTGGCTTTTGTAGGCTTTGATGAAAATAGCACCCAGGTTCTTGTGCGGCGGGATATAGTCCTCGAAGCCATCCACCGGCCCGGCGATCTTCTTGAACTCGTTCCAGAACGGGATCCAGTCGATGTTGTTGCCGGCGCGCAGCTTATCGTTCAGCAGGTCAAAGAACGGCTGGTTGATTACTCCCTTACCAATCTGCTTGGAGGCGATGATGTGCGCATCGGGCGAGCGGCCCAGCACTTCATGAATGAGGTGATAGCCACCACAGGAGCCGAGGAACACGATCTTGGCAGATGGCTTTATATAACTAATAGTAGACTCGGTGTAATAGCTGTGGCCCCGGTGCACCACGATGGTGGGCTCGATGCCTTTTTCCTCCAGGTGGGCCGCCAGGGCCTGCTGGGCCTTCGAATCCTCACCTTTATCCTCGTCGAGGGGCTTGTTGGCGTAGATCGTGATGGGCTTACCCCTGGTGGACTGGATCTTTACCCACTGGTTGTTGGCCGTCACCTTCCAGGCCGCGCCGCCAAACTGGCGCATAAAGCCGGCATAGTTGTTCCGCCCGTCATCGTCGCCATAGAAGAACACGTGCATCACCACCTGCTTGGAAGAGTCAATGGCCAGCGACTCATAGCTGACGTTGTATACGGGCGGGATGCCAAACTCGGCCGACAGGTCGATATTAGCGGCAGGGTCTGCCGACTGGAACAGCTTGTACAACAGGTTGTACATCACCATCCCACGCTGGTTACCCATAGCCAGGTTCTTCTCGTAGTTGGCCTTGGTCAGGGCAAGGATATCGGCCGCCAGCTCTTTATTCCCTTCGGAAATACTCACGTAGGAGTCGGCCACATCCACCCCGTCTTCCAGGCCCTGCGATTTCTCCAGGCCATTCACAAAGGCCGTCATCAGCGTTTTGGCCTGTTCGGGATTGGGGAACGACTTCAAAAAGGTATTCAGGGTATTGTACCCCGCGGCGATCTTGATAAATTTCTTAAAGCGGTCGAAGTGCACCGAAGCCATCAGTGAATCGCCCCTGTTGCCGATCTTTTGCATGATCAGGGGGAACACGCCGTTGGTATACGAAGAGGTATAGATCTCGCTCTCACCCAGCACGGCCAGGTAGTAAAGCTCCTGGGCGGTCAGGGGCTGCAGGATGCGGAAGCGCACAGCATCGGGCTGGTCGTGCAGGCCATTGATCACCTTGATAAAGTCTTCCTTGGCTTTCTTTTCCAGCATCTTGTTCAGGGCCTCCATGCCGTAGAGGGTATCCTTCCTGATCTGGCGCTGCCAGTAATCCATGCGGGTCTTCACCAGCAGGCGGTAGTACGAAATATCGCTTTTCATGGCCTCGTCGATCTCGGCCTGCGTCACCCTGCCCTGCATGATGTTGTCCAGGAAAGGGAAATACATCTGCCCGCGGGGGCTCGAAGCCATGCGCGACACCGCCTTCACCAGCGGATCGTCGATATTACGGATAACGGCCCCCAGCTTGTTGCCGGCAGCAGCATAGTCATATAATAGGTTGGGGTATTTATAGCCCGCGATCTTGATCAGCGAGTCGCGGAACGGCACATCGGGGTTTTGGCGCAGGAGCGAAAAGATGCGCTCGGGCTGCACGGCTGCCTGCTTCAGGAACACCAGCCCGCGGGCGGTACGGATAGAAGGGTTGCTGTCGAAAGCCCCGCTGTTGATGATTAAGGAGCCCACCTGGAACGAATTCTTGCCAATCAGCCCTTCCAGCGAAGCACCCCGCTTGTCGAG
>DASWYM010000120.1:0-7194 GCA_036404975.1 Chitinophagaceae bacterium | reverse complement strand
GGAGGCGATGTTTCCAAAATAGCCATGCAGTATGAAGGGGCGGACGGCCTGTCGGTGGTCAACAATGAACTGGTGGTCTCCACCTCGGTAGGTAAGCTCCGGGAACTGCGTCCCTATTCCTACCAGGTGCGCGAAAAGGGGCGCCAGGAGGTTTCCAATAAATACGTGGTCAGGGGTAACGTAGTACGCTTTGATGTAAAGAACCATGATAAGAACGCAACACTGGTTATAGACCCGACCCTGATCTTTGCTTCCTTTAGCCGCAGCACGGCCGACAACTGGGGCTTTACGGCCACCTACGGTCCCGATGGCGCTATGTACGGAGGCGGTATCGTGTTCGGAACCGGTTTCCCGGTTAGTCCAGGGGCCTACCAGCAGCAATTCGGGAACAGCGGCTCCGGCCTGCAGGATTTTGACATAGGTATTATCAAGCTTTCTTCCAACGGGCGCAGCCGCTTGTATGCTACCTATATCGGTGGATCAGGCAGTGACCAGCCCCACAGCCTTTTTGTGGATCCCGGGGGCAACCTGGTGCTGGCCGGTCGCAGTAACTCACCCAACTACCCGGTAACGAATAATGGAGCCCTTGCCGGCGGCGGTTTTGATATCGTAGTAACGAAACTCAATGCCACGGGTACGGCCCTGATCGGTTCTAAAAAGATAGGCGGAAAAGGGGATGACGGCGTTAACATCAGTACGACCCGCAACCGCAATTCCCTGCAATATAATTACGGTGATGACGGCCGCAGCGAAGTGATCATGGACGGCGGCGGCACCCTTTACGTGGCTTCCTGTACGCAATCCGATGACTTCCCCATCAGGGGTGGCGGTTTCCAAAGCACGAAAGGAGGCAAACAGGACGGCATTCTTTTGAGGCTTCCCTCCGATGTATCGGATCTTTCGTACAGCACTTACCTGGGTGGGTCCGGCAATGATGCCGCTTATGTGCTTTCCCTGCATCCCTTTACCGGTGAGTTGTATGTGGCCGGAGGTACCGAGAGCGATAATTTTCCGCGGGTAGCCGGGGGAACGAGGTTCAGCAGTCTTCATGGTGGTATTGATGGCTTTGTGGCCATCTTTAGCGGCAACAGCCTGACCAAGTCGGCGTATATCGGTACCAGCGCCGTAGACCAGATCTATGGCATCCAGTTCGATAAGTTTGGTTTCCCCTACATCATGGGGCAAACCACCGGCTCATGGCCTATTATCGGTCCTCCGGGCAATCCAAATCCCTGGAACCAGGCTGGCGGCAAGCAGTTCATCGCCAAGCTGGAACAGGACCTCTCCAACTATGTTTATTCCACGGTATTTGGCTCGGGAGGGTCTCTGCCCGATATCTCCCCGGTAGCTTTCCTGGTGGACCGCTGCGAGAACGTATATGTCTCCGGCTGGGGCGGACAGGTAACAGCCTCCTTCCCGCTGAGCGGTACTTCGGGACTGTCGACGGTTAGTCCCCTGCAGCCCACCACCGATGGGAAAGACTTCTACTTCTTTGTGCTGAAGCGCAATGCTACGGCGCAGTTATACGGCGACTTCTTCGGACAGAACGGGGGACAGATCCCTGACCACGTAGATGGGGGAACCAGCCGCTTTGACCGCAACGGGGTCATCTACCAGGCCATCTGTGCCAACTGCGGCGGGGGCAACTGGCCTACCACGCCCGGTGTGTGGGGGTCGGTGAATCCTTCTTCCTCGGGTGCCAACTCGCCACCCCGCTGTAACCTGGGCATGGTAAAGATCGCCATGAACCTCTCGGGAGTGCATGCAGGCCTGCAGTCTTCGATCAATGGCGTACCGCGTGACACCGCCGGATGTGTGCCGCTGACCGTGGACTTTGAAGATACCATCCAGTATGCACAGAGCTATGAATGGAGCTTTGGCGACGGTTCTGCGCAGGTGTCTACCACCAGTCCAACAATATCGCATACCTATAATGCGGTGGGCATCTACCGGGTGATGCTGGTGGCCATCGATTCCAACACCTGTAACATCCGCGATACCTCGTATCTTAATATTAAAGTAGGTGACCTGAAGGCCGAACTGGCATTCGACTGGGAAAAGCTGAATCCCTGTGATTCGCTGCAGTATGAATTTATCAACCTATCGGTGGCTCCGCCTTCCCAACCCTTCAAGCCTAATTCGTTTGCCTGGGACTTTGGCGACGGCACCCCAAGGGTCGTAGCGGGTACCGGCCCGGTGCGCCACCGTTTCCGTTCTCCCGGCTCCTACAACGTGAAGCTGGTGCTCCTGGATTCGGCGTATTGTAACTTCCCCGACTCCCTGGTGCAACTGCTGAACGTGGCTACTTTAGTGAATGCGGACTTTGAAGCACCTAAGACCGGTTGTGTGCCGGCAACCATCGTATTGAAGAATACCTCCGAAGGCGGGCAAACCTTCAACTGGAGTTTTGGCGATGGCGGCACGTCTACCGTTCGCAATCCCAGCTATACTTATAACACCGCAGGCACCTATACCATCAGCCTGGTGGTAGTAGATTCCGCTACCTGTAATATAACCGATTCGGTCAGCTATACCATAACCGTATACAACAACCCGGTAGCCGACTTTACCGCAGCGCCGCAGCCCCCAACGGTCAATACCCCTATAGTCTTTACCAATCTGTCCTCGCCGGATGCGGTGCGCTTCAAGTGGCTCTTCGGAGACGGGGACTCGCTGGTCACCACTTCAAGAGGTCCAGTATCCTGGGAGTATAATGCCTCCCGCACCTACAACGCCTGCCTGGTCGCCTACAACCAGAATGGTTGTGCCGATACGGTGTGTAAGGACGTGCAGGCCCTGGTAGAGGCTTCCATAGATGTGCCCAATGCCTTTACTCCTTTAAGTGGCGATATCAACAGCAAGGTTCTGGTGCGCGGCTATGCTATCGGCAAGATGAAGTTCATTATCTGGAACCGCTGGGGACAGAAGGTGTTCGAAACCGAGAACCGCCGCGTGGGCTGGGATGGCAAGTATAAAGGGGTGCTACAGCCTATGGATGTATATGCCTATACACTGGATGTGGAGTTTACCGACGGAACCCGTACTACTAAGAAAGGTGACATTACTTTAATCAGATAAAAAGCGAGGTGAGCATGAAGACGAGAACTTTACCCTTAATGGCCTGCTTGGCAGGCTTGCTCCTACTGGCGTCCCCGGTGCAGGCGCAGGACCTTCATTTCTCGCAGTTCTTCAACTCGCCGTTGACGACCAACCCGGCCAATACGGGCTTTATTCCCGACGGCGACTACCGCCTGGGGATCAACTACCGCGACCAGTGGTCTTCGGTAATGACGGTGCCTTATAAGACGATGAGTGTCTTTGGTGATGTGCAGCTGATGCGCAACCGCTTCGAAAATGGCTGGCTGGGCGCCGGCGGAGTGCTGTTGCACGATGTGGCCGGCAGCGGCAACCTGACCTCCTCGAAACTGTATGGCTCGGTGGCCTACCACCAGATGCTGGGCTATTCCAGCCTCTTAAGCCTGGGGTTCAATGTGGGCGTGGCCAACAAACGGATCAATACCACCAACCTGAAGTTCCCCGACCAGTTCGATGGCAAGTTCTTCGACAGCAAGCTGCCCACCAGCGTGGCGCTGGCAAGGGATAACATCGCTTACCTGGATATGCAGGTGGGCATGAACTATGCGTACTTTCCTACCGACCGGATCTATATCAATACCGGCGCTTCCGTGCACCACATCAACCGCCCTACGGAGTCGTTCTTCCTGTCGGACGGTGAAAATGATAACCGGGTGCCTATGCGCTATATCGGCTTTCTGAACGCCAGCATCATGCTCAACGAGCAGTGGATCGTCAATCCCAATGTATACTATACCTCACAGGCCAAGGCCTATGAGTTGGTAGGCGGCCTGAATGCCCACTACAACCTGTCGGGCGACGGCGAGTATGTGCTGATCGGCGGGCTGTACTACCGGCACCAGGAATCGGTGATCCCGATGATTGGCCTGGGGTATAAGGACTTTGCCTTCTCGTTTAGCTACGATGCCACCATTTCGACCATGAAGAACTTCAACAATACCCGCGGGGCGTTTGAGTTCTCCCTGATCAAGCAGGGCATGTTCGGCGAGTATAACGGCAACCGCAGGCAGTCGATCTGCCCTTCGTTTAAAAATCTTTAAACTTTCTCCTCCGGGTTCCACTTTCACTCTTTTAGCCGATTTTTATAGCGGATAGCGAAAGAACTGTCCTGTGTTCCAGCTTTCGTATGACCGGCATGGGTAGGGTAAGGGAAGAAAAATGCACCTTTAAACTGCTACGATACGGGACACAGGAATGATCGTAGAACCAAAATAACAACCAACAAATATTATATGAAAAGACTCCTGTTGTCTTTACTCTTTATTGGCTCCGTGCACCTGTTGGCCGCCCAGGAAGACTCTACCGGCGAGCGGGGAGGGTTTAAAAAGGAGAACCTCTTTGCGGGGGGCACTGTTTCCCTCGGGTTCGGCAGTAACTATTTCCAGGTGGGTGGTAACCCCATGTTTGGCTACAGCCTGAACCGCTTTGTGGATGCCGGTATTGCAGTGAACTACATTCATACGGCTTACCGCGATTACAACTATGCGGTCGAGCGGCTGCGCCAGAACCTCTATGGGGGCGGCGTCTTTTTACGTGCCTACCCGGTAAAGTTTCTTTTCGCCCATGGCCAGATCGAGCACAACTTCATTGCGCTAAAGGCCATTCCTTACAACGGTGGGGCACCGGAGAAATATAATGAGAGCGCTACCAGCTTATTAGTAGGTCCGGGCTATACTACCGGCCGGCAGCCGGGCGCAGGCGGTGCCTATGGCTATTTATCAGTGATGTGGGACCTGATGGATGACGCGAACTCTCCCTATGTCGATAACATGGGCCGGAAAGTTCCCATCATCCGTGGCGGTATCATTGTGCCCCTCTTCCAGGGCGGCAACCGCGACTGGTAAGCCTACTTCATATACTGTAACAGGTCCGATGGCTCATTGATCACGGTGAACTGTTCCTCCAGGGCGCCGTACAGGAAGTCGTTTTCGGTAAGGTGGCGCAGGTGGGCCAGCAGGTGATCGTAGAAGCCTTCCGAGTTCAGGATAAAGATTTGCTTATCGTGGATGGAGAGCTGGTTCCAGGTGAGCATCTCGAAGAGTTCGTCCAGGGTACCAAAGCCGCCCGGCAGGATGATGGCGGCATCACAGAGCTCGTACATCTTGCGCTTGCGCACATGCATGTCTTCCACCACCAGCAGCTCGCTGATGTTCTCGTGCTGGTGTTCCCACTCGATAAGCACCTGCGGGATCACACCCTTCACCACACCACCGCTTTCCATCACGCTGTCGGCTGCCGCACCCATCAAACCGTTTCTTCCCCCGCCGTAGATCAGGGTCTTTCCCTGCGCCGCCAGGATCTTGCCCAGTTCGGCAGCGTGCTGCCTGTAGATGGGACGGTTGCCGTTCTTCGAACCACAAAAAATTGCAAATGCTTGTATTTTCATTGTATTGTGTTTCCTTTGGTGCGGCAAAAGGAAAACAATTTTCTCTATCTTCAAAAATTGCTTTTCATTGCATCCTTTAAATGACCAAATCTTAGTGTATGTCGCCAGCCCTATTGTTCTCGTTTGTCATCGGCTATTTCGTAATCCTGCTCATCGTTGCCTACTTCACTTCCCGCAATGCCAATAACGAATCGTTCTTCATCGGTAACAAAAGCTCCAACTGGATGCTGGTGGCCTTTGGAATGATCGGTACCTCTTTAAGCGGGGTCACCTTTGTAAGCGTGCCCGGAGCCGTAGGCAAGCCCCTGGGCGACGGCTTTGAAGCCTTTACCTACTTCCAGGTGGTGATCGGATATGTCATCGGTTATTTTATTATCGCCTTTGTGCTCTTGCCGCTGTATTACCGCATGAACGTGACTTCCATCTACTCTTACCTGAGCAATCGCCTCGGGTTTGTGTCTTATAAGACGGGAGCTTCGTTCTTTATCCTGTCGCGCACCCTGGGCGCCACCGCCCGCCTTTACCTGGTGGTAGCCATCCTGCAGGATGCAATCCTTGCATCCTTTGGTGTTCCCTTCTGGGTGACCACCATGGTCATCCTGCTCATGATCCTGCTTTATACGTATGAAGGAGGGGTAAAGACCATCGTATGGACCGATACCCTGCAAACCACCGGCATGCTGGTGGGCCTGGTGATCTGCGTGTTCTATATCCTGAAAACCTTAAACCTCGGTTTCGGCGAAGGCGTCACCGCCCTGGCCGAAAGGGGTTATACCAACATACTGGTCTTTGATCCGAACAGCCGCCTGTTCTTCTTAAAACAGATCCTGGCCGGGGCCTTTATCACCATTACCATGACGGGTATGGACCAGGAGATGATGCAGAAGAACATCTCGGTGAGCAACCTGAAGGACTCCCAGAAGAACATGATGACCTTCTCCATCATTCAGGCCCTGGTGGTGCTGCTGTTCCTGTTCCTGGGCGGCTTGCTGTATTTGTACGCCTCCGTCAATGGCGTGGATGCTGCAGCCGATAAACTGTTCCCCACCATTGCCCTGGGCACAGGGGTGCCGGCCATCATTTCGGTCATCTTTATCATCGCCCTCATCTCGGCACTCTTCCCCAGTGCCGATGGAGCCATCACGGCCCTGACCTCCTCTTTTTGTATCGACCTCCTGGGTTTGAAGCGCCGTGAAGACTGGTCAGGAAAAGATAAGGAGCGCGTGCGCAAAACCGTGCACCTGGTTTTTGCCGCCATCTTCCTGCTGATGGTGATGGTCTTCAAATGGGTGAACTCCTCCAGCATGATCGGGGTCATCCTGAAAGTAGCGGCCTACACCTATGGTCCGCTGCTGGGCCTGTTCGCCTTTGGCCTGCTCACCCGCCGCCACGTGGCCGACCGCTATGTACCTATCATAGCTGTGGCGGCTCCCGTGATCTGCTTCTTTCTCGACAAGTTCCAGAAGCAGATCTTTGGCTCTTTCGAGATCGGCCTGGAACTCATTATCATCAACGGCCTGCTGACCTTCCTGGGACTGTTCCTTATCTCCAAACCCGGGGTAAAGGAAGCACCGGCCGCTGAACTGAAAACGGTATAGCAGGGCAGAATACCGCTGTTTCTTCATCAGCATAAACACTGTTTCACCCTTAAACCCGCAGGCTGTCTACCCGGTCTGCGGGTTTGTATTTTTGCACAATAGCACAACCATGGA
>DASWYM010000119.1:0-8209 GCA_036404975.1 Chitinophagaceae bacterium | reverse complement strand
AGGCCTGCCCACATAGTCCTCCAGCAGTTGCTGGTACTCTTCCTGGAACGAAGCCTCGCTCATGATGTCGAGGTATTTGGTCCGGAGCTCCTCAACATTGCGGTAAAGCATTTCCGGTATGTAAGCGCCCCCGAAACGGCCGTAATATCCCTGCTCGTCCGGTGAGGTATAGACTTGTTTCATTTCCATATTCTTACCTTTATTTATGCGGCGCCCGGGGCGCCTGATTCGTTTATAAACTGTTTTACCTTTTCCATGTCCTTTACACCCGGCTCCGTCTCGAAGCGGCTGTTGACATCCACTGCGTAGAAGTAGGGATGTTGAAACGACCTGACTTTCTCCGCATCTTCAGGACCTATGCCCCCGCTCAGGAAGAAAGGCTTACCAATGTTCGCCTCCTGCAGCACGCTCCAGTCAAACTGCCTTCCACTGCCGCCATAAGCGGAAGTGTCGGTGTCAAACAAGAAGTAGTGGCACACGTTCAGGAAGGGCTCCGTCAGGCTGTCTATAGCCACTTCACCCGCTATCCGAAACACCTTGATCACCTTTACCTTGTCCATCAGCTCCAGACAGAACTCGTCGGTTTCGTCCCCGTGCAGCTGCACGGCAGTCAGCCCATAATCAGCAATAGCTTTCAGGATCACTTCCATCTCGGTATTGACAAAAACACCTACCCGTTTGATGGCAAGCTTCCGTATAGCCTCCTGCTCCTCTTTAAGCGCTTCGCCTGCAAACCGCTTCGATCCCTCGAAGAAGATCATGCCGGCATAATCCACACCCATATCCTGCAGCTGCTGCAATTGTTCCAGCCTGGTAATGCCACACACTTTTACCTTCATGCCTCTACTTCTTTTAATTCAGCCACAAAATTCTTAAATGCCTCTCCCGGGTTCGTCTCTTTCATAAAGTTCTCCCCGATAAGAAAGCCCTGGAAGCCGTATTGCTTTAAATACCGGATGTTCGCCACCTGGCTGATGCCGCTCTCGGCCACTTTCACATAGCCGCTGCCGATCTGCTCAGCCAGCCGGACCGAATGCTCCAGATCTACGGAAAAGGTCTTCAGGTTACGGTTGTTGACCCCCACCAGGTCCACCTCTTCACACACATGTCCCAGTTCGCTTTCGTCGTGCAGTTCCAGCAGCACTTCCAGGCCCAGCCCCCTGGCCACCCGGGCCAGGCTCCTCACTTCCGCAGGTGACAAGCAGGCAGCGATCAATAAAATCACATCGGCCCCGTAAGCTTTCGCCTCCACCAGCTGGTAATCATCGATGGTAAAGTCTTTGCGCAACAGGGGCACTTTGTTGACCCTGGCCGCGAGCAGGTCGTCCAGCGAGCCTCCGAAGAATTCCGTGTCGGTCAGCACCGATATACCTGAAGCACCGTGTCGGGCATAGGCGGTGGTGACTTCTTCTACCGTTGCCCGGTCGTTGATGATGCCTTTAGAAGGGGACTTCCGCTTGAACTCGGCTATGATACCCGTTCTTGTATCATCCTGTATAAACTTCTTCAACGAAAGAGTTTCCTTCCTAAAGAAGGGACCTTTCTCCAGGTCCGCTATTCCCTTCTGCTGCTTCCGCCCGGCTACTTCCAATCGTTTCTGCGCTATAATGGTATCCAGTATGTTCATACTTATTTGCTAAGGTTGTATTCTTATTGTAAGGAGATAAGCTTCTGCAGGCACTGGTAGGCATTACCGCTTTCCAGGCTTTCTACTGCAGCATCATAAGCGCTGTCGTAGTCCGTATACGCTCCCGTGCAATTCAGTGCCATGGCCGCATTGGAGAGCACCACGGCGTTCTGTGCCCAGCTTCCTTCACCCTGCAGGATCTTCAGGAAGATCTTAGCGGCATCCTCCACGCTGTTGCCTCCACTGATATCTACCGGCGACACGATGCGCTTACCCAGCTGTTCCGGGGTCATGATCTTTTCGCCCTTGTTGGTGATCACCTTTGTGTCATTGGTCAGCGATATCTCATCGTAGCCATCCAGGCTGTGGATCACCGTAAATGGTTTGCCGGTCTGCTGCAGCAGGTAGTTATAGATGCGTGCCATCTCCAGGCTGTACACACCCACCAATTGGTAGGCAGGCGCTGCGGGGTTCACCATGGGGCCGAGCATGTTGTAAAAGGTACGCACGCCAAGGTTTTTGCGGATACCGGCTACCGTCTTCAATGCCGGGTGGAACAGGGGCGCGTGCATAAAACAGATATTGGCCTCTTCCACTTCCCTTTTCAAACGGTCGTTGTTGTTGCTGAACTTATAACCCATCTGCTCCATCAGGTTCGAAGCACCGCTCACCGAAGTGGCGCCATAGTTGCCGTGCTTGGCCACCTTCTGACCGGCACCGGCCACAATAAAGCAGGCCAGGGTGGATATGTTGAAAGTATTCTTGCCATCACCGCCCGTGCCCACGATATCGATCACCTCGTAGCCGTTCATGTCTACCGGCACACAAAGCTCCAGCAGGCCATCGCGAAAGCCTTGCAGTTCATCGATGGTAATGCTGCGCATCAGGAACACCGTCATAAAAGCCGTCAACTCGCTTTCGTTGTACTGGCCCTTGGCGGTATTCAGCATCACTTCCTTCGCCTCTTCCCGGCTCAGGGTCTTGTGTCCAAACAACAGTTGTAATATCTTTTTCATGGTCCTTTGTCTCTAATTGCTTTTTATTACATACTCCCTACCCGAACTTGTAACATCAACCTTCTCTCCTTATCCCTAATCCCCAATCCCTAGTTCCTCTTACTGGCTCAGCCAGTTCCTCATAATCACCTCTCCCTGCGGAGTGAGTACACTCTCCGGGTGAAACTGTACGCCCCGCACATCATACTTTTTATGCTGCAGGGCCATGATATAACCCTGTGCGTCCTTAGCCGTTATTTCCAGTTCTTCCGGGAAACCTTCCTCGCTCACGATCCAGCTGTGGTAGCGCCCTACTTCGAATTCTTCCGGCATCCCAGTGAACAGATCCGGTTCTCCTCCTTTCACGTCTGACTCCCGATAGCTATCGGGATCACGTTTCACGATCTGTATAGGCGTAGCCACGCCATGAAACACCGTCGACAGGTTCTCGAGCTTGCCGCCAAAAGCCTCTCCTATGGCCTGGTGGCCCAAGCAAACGCCCAGCATTGATTTGGAGGCCGCATACTCTTTGATCAGCGGCAGCAGGAGCCCTGCTTCCTGGGGTATGCCTGGTCCCGGCGACAGGATGATCTTATCATAGTCTTTTACCTTCTCCAACGGGATCTGGTCGTTGCGGTACACATCCACTTTCTGGTGCAGGATCTTTTCCACCAGGTGCACCAGGTTATAGGTAAACGAGTCGTAGTTATCAAACACCAATACTTTCATCACGCTATAGTTTCGGCCATTCTAATGGCACCTTTTAATGCATTTAATTTGTTTTCCACTTCCTGTAATTCACTCTCGGGCTGGCTGGCCGCCACCACCCCGGCACCGGCCTGCAGAAACAGGGTGTTGTTCCTGCTCAGCAGGGTGCGGATCATGATGGCATGGTTGCAATCGCCATTGAAACCTACATACCCGATAGCGCCCCCATAAAAGCTGCGGCGTGCCGGTTCGTATTCGTCGATCAGCTGCATGGCTTTGTACTTGGGTGCCCCGCTCAGCGTTCCGGCCGGGAAGGTCTTGGCCAGCACGAGGAAGGGATTGCGGGAATCTTCCACCTGGCCCACCACTTCACTTACCAGGTGAATAACATGCGAGTAATATTGTACCTGTTTGTAGTGGCTCACCTCCACATTGCTGCACACGGTGCTCAGGTCATTACGGGCCAGGTCCACCAGCATCACGTGCTCGGCGTTCTCCTTGGCATCTTTCAACAGCTTTTCTGCGGTTTGCTGGTCCACCACATCATTGCCGCTGCGCCGGAAGGTGCCGGCAATGGGATGCACTACAGCCTTGCCGCCGCGGATAATGATCTGCGCCTCGGGCGAGGAGCCCATCAGCTTGTAGTCGCCGTAATCAAAGAAGAAGAGGTAAGGAGAAGGGTTGATAGAGCGCAGCGCGCGGTATACATTGATCTCATCACCAATAAAGGACTGCTGGTAGCGGCGGCTCAGCACGATCTGGAACACATCGCCCCGGTAGCAGGAGGCAATTCCCTTGCGCACCATTTCCATGTACTCCGCATCCGTCATCGTAGACGTTTCATCCCCGGTCACTTTAAAGGGGTATACCGGCACATCCTTGCTGCTGATAATGGACTCTACCGCCCCGGTGCCGCCTTCCAGCCCGCTGATCACGTTTTCGCACAGGAAAAGCTCGTCTTTATGATGGTTAATGGCAATCACGTATTGGTACAGCCGGTAGCGGGCCAGCGGGATCTCCGTTTCTCCATCCCCCTTAAGACCGAATTGCACCGACTCGAAGAAGGGTATGGAGTCGTAGGCAAAATAACCATAAAGCCCCTGGGCAAACTGGGCTCCCTTTGGGTCTTCGGCTTCCGTATCGAAGCGCTGCATAAAGTCCCACAGCACTTCGGGCAGGTTGAGGTCTTTTTTCAGCGACACCTTCTCGGGGTTCTGGTTCGGCAACTTATACTCCAGCTCCTGCCCGTTGGTGATCTGTATGCCCGCAATGGCGTTGATGCAGATAAACGAATAGCTGTTCTCTGCCGCCCGGTGGTCGGTGCTCTCCAGCAGTATGGTATCGCGAAACCGGTCGCGCAGCCTCAGGTAAATACCGACTGGCGTATACACATCCGCCAGCATCCGCTTCACTTTGGTTTGTATCAATATCTTTTTTGCCATAATACCTTTTCTATGTTCTTTGGTCTGCCCCGGTAATGCTCCGTTTTAAAGGATGGGGCTAAAAAAAAGCCCCGGGAGTACCGGGGCTCTGAATATAATGCACTAAATAACGGCAATAGCGTTACAGAACCCCGAAAGAGTTTGTATGCCACCACCAAAATTTAGTTACCAGTGTCTTCATTGTAGTGCAAATATGGGTCAGGCACGGCATTTGGGCAAATTTATTTTACCTTCAAAAAAAGTTTTTATGCTTATACAGCACAAACTTCAGGGCTCCCGCGGCGCTTATTTTATCGAAGAAGACGGCAACATACTCGCTGAGATTATATATACCGTACCCACCCCCGACAAGATCATTATCGAGCATACCGAGGTAGGTCCCGAGCTACAGGGACAAAATGTTGGCTACCAGTTGGTTAACCACGTCGTGGAGCACGCCCGCACCAACCAGCAAAAGATCATCCCCATCTGTCCCTTCGCCCGTTCGGTATTCGATAAAAAGCCCGACTACCAGGATGTCCTGGATAGTTAAATGCAGGCACCGGCGTTCTGCGCCCCTTTTGGGCAGGTGCTTTGACCGCCTCCTCCCCTGAGACACAACTGGCTGTTGGCTTTGCCCCAATGCCAACCAATGGCTGTATGCCCTTGTACCTGCCCCTGTAGGCAGGCGCGATACGACCGAGCCAACTTCAATCTACCTGTTAACAATTGCCCCAAGGTTCCGATTCTCCTTCCAGGCGTCGCAAAATATCCAGCACGGATTATTCCCTTTTTCGCTCCTTCCCCTTCACCCATAACCTCTCTATACTTCCTGTATGACGGGTATCCAACCAGTATTAGATCAGTATCTATATAGATACTAGTTATATACTGGTCAGATACTGGTTTGATACTGGTCGGATACTGGTCAACCTCGGAGGAGAAGGGGCGGGAAAGAGGTGAAAGCGTAGTGAAAGCTAAAGTTGAATAAGGAGCGTTGTGCGCCCGGATTACTATCTTTCCCTTATGAAAATCGGCTCCTTGTTTATCGCATTACTCATTTGCCTGGTTGCTGCTTCCCAGACCGACTCGTTCTACCTTCTCAAACCCGACCGCGTATTCGATGGGGAAAAAATGCACAACGGGTGGGTGGTGCTGGTAAAAGGGAATACAATTGAAGCTGCCGGCGGAATGACCTTTAAGCTGCCGGCCAACACAAGGATCATTGAGCTGCCGGGCACGACCCTCCTGCCCGGCCTGATCGAAGGCCACTCCCACCTTTTTCTCCACCCCTATAACGAAGTGTCCTGGAACGACCAGGTGCTGCTGGAAAGCCGCGCCGAAAGAACAGCCCGCGCGGTCACCCATGCCTGGTCTACCCTGCTGGCCGGCTTTACCACCGTGCGCGACCTGGGCACCGAGGGAGCGGCCTGGGATGATGCGGGGCTTAAGAAGGCCATTGAGAAAGGCGTAATTCCCGGTCCGCGCATGATCATTGCCACGAAGGCCATTGTGGCCAAAGGCACTTACGGCCCCTCCTTTAGCAACCCCGATGTGGACGTTCATAAAGGGGCGGCTGAAGTGGCGGGGCGCGAAGAGCTTATCCGTGAAGTGTTGGACCAGATCAGCCGCGGTGCCGACCTGATCAAGATCTACGGCGATTACCGCTGGGGCCGTAATGGTGAAGCCGCTCCCACCTTCAGCACCGACGACCTGGCAGCGGCCGTAGCCATTGCCCGCAGTGGCGGCCGCGAAGTGGTAGTGCATGCTTCCACCCCCGAGGCTATGCGCCGGGCTTCGCTGGCCGGCGTATCCTCGATAGAGCACGGGGATAACGGTACCGGGGAGGTCTTTCGCCTGATGAAGGAAAAGGGTGTAGCCCTCTGCCCCACCCTGGCAGCCGGCGATGCCATCGCCCAATACAGCGGGTGGAAAAAGGGGACAGACCCAGAGCCGGAGCGCATTGCCGCCAAACGCAAAAGCTTTGCCGCTGCACTGAAAAGCGGCGTCACCATCAGCATGGGGGGCGATGTGGGTGTGTACACCCACGGCGACAATGCCCGTGAAATGGAGATGATGGTGGACTACGGCATGAAGCCCCTCGACGTGCTGCGCTCCGCCACCTCGGTCAATGCCGATGTGTTCGGCTATGCTTCTACGGTTGGAAGGATAAAACCTGGGCTGCTCGCCGACCTGGTAGCCGTGCAGGGTAATCCCCTGGATAATATAGCCAACGTGCGGAAGGTGCGTCTCGTCATGAAAGACGGCCGCATCTATAAGCAATAAAGCAACGAAAAAGAGGCCGGTCAGACACACTTGTGTTGACCGGCCTCTTTTCTATAGAGAATGACCTTAAAGTACTCCTTTGGTTGATGGCAGGTAATCCTTCAGCGGGTCGCGCTTCACGGCCATCTTGATGGCTTTGGCAAAGGCTTTGAAGATGGCCTCGATCTTGTGGTGCTCGTTCTCGCCGCGGCACTCCACGTGCAGGTTGCATTTGGCTGCATCGGAGAACGACTTGAAGAAGTGGTAGAACATCTCGGTAGGCATCTCCCCTATTCGCTCCCGGCTGAAGTCGGTATTCCACACGATCCAGTTGCGGCCGCCGAAATCAATCAGCACCTTGGCTTCCGCTTCATCCATGGGAAGGGCAAAGCCGTAGCGCTCGATGCCTTTCTTATTGCCCAAGGCCTGCCCGATGGCTTCACCCAGGGCAATGCCGGTATCCTCAATGGTATGGTGTTCATCGATCTCCAGATCGCCCTTTACTTTCACCGTGAGGTCGATAAGGCCATGGCGGGCGATCTGGTCGAGCATGTGGTCAAAAAAGCCGAGGCCGGTATGGATATCAGCCTTGCCGCTTCCATCGAGGCTCACCTCTATATGGATCTCGGTCTCGCTGGTTTTGCGGGTATGCTCCACGCGTCGGCCATGAGGCTTCAGGAACTCATAGATATCTTTCCACTGGGTGGTTTCCAGGGCCAGCACCGCATCAAGGGCATTAGACCCATCGCTTATTTCCGCGATACCCAGCTTAGGATCGTTTTTAAGCCAGATGGCCTTGCAGCCAAGGTTCTTCGCCAGTTGCACATCGGTGACGCGGTCGCCAATGACAAAGGAGTTAGGAATATCGTACTGATCAGTATTGAGATAATGCAGCAGCATACCAATTCCAGGCTTGCGGGTGGAGAGGTTGTCCTCCGGCCGGCTGCGATCGATGTGTACCGCCTCGAATTGCACCGCCTCGTTCTCAAAGCTTTTCAGGATGTGCTCATGGATGGGAAGGAAGTCGGATTCGGGGAAGGAATTGGTGCCCAGTCCGTCCTGGTTGCTTACCATCACCAGCTCGTAATCGGTCTCCTCGGCAATCTTGCGCAGGTACTTGAACACATCGGGATAAAACTCCAGTTTCTCCCAGCTGTCGATCTGGTAGGTGGGCGGATACTCCTTGATCATCG
>DASWYM010000118.1:0-2727 GCA_036404975.1 Chitinophagaceae bacterium | reverse complement strand
AGTTCCGTTGACCTTAGTCTCTTTCAAAATCCGGTGGTCCGCAAGGAGGTGATTGCGAACTATGTCATTTCGGATTACCAGCTGCCCTTTGGTCAGCGCGTGAGCAATGCCCTAAGGGACGGATGGCAGGCTTTCCTGGCCTTTGTGCTGGTGCTGGCACACCTGTGGATGTTTATCGTGCTGGCCATTGCCGGGTTGCTTTTGTACCGGTACTGGTTGCAGAAAAGAAGACTTGCGGGTGTGCGGCAATAGCCACCGGGACGAATTAGGCGCCTGCTTCCGGCAGAGGCACTTGCCCCGTCGCAAACCACCCTTTAATTGTCGTACCCACCCCTCTGTGCTCTTGAAGGCTACAGGTAGCTTTGTAGCCACAATTAAAACCATGCAAGTATGAACCAGGTGCAAAGCAACAGCCAAAAGATTACTCCCTGCCTGTGGTTCGACCACCAGGCCGAAGAGGCAGCCAATTTCTATACTTCTCTTTTCAGGAACTCCCGCGTGGGCACCATTACCCGCTATGGCGAAGGCGCCCTCATGCCGAAAGGGTCGGTATTGACCGTAACCTTCCAACTGGACGGGCAGGAATTTTTGGCTCTCAACGGCGGCCCGGCGTTTAAATTCACGGAAGCCATATCGCTGATGGTGAACTGCGAAACGCAGGAAGAGGTGGACCGCATGTGGGATGCGCTCTCCGAGGGAGGTGAAAAGAGCCGCTGCGGCTGGCTAAAGGACAAGTACGGGCTGTCGTGGCAGGTGGTACCCAGCATAATAGGTGAGCTGATGAAAGACGCGGACACCGAAAAAACCAACCGGGTGATGCAGGCCATCATGCAAATGGACAAGCTGGATATTGAAACGCTGAAGCGGGCCGCTGCCGGGGAAAGGATATCCCAAGCATCAACAACTTAAGTATCCAGAAGAAAAGACCAGTCAAATGACTGGTCTTGCTATAATAAGAGTTTATTGTCCTCCTAGGCTTATAAATCCTCCCATCCCGATAGCTATCGGGACTGGTTCAGCCAGGCTACTGTCCTTGGGCCAGGCTATATGCCCGCTTATCGCCCCACATGTTGAGGAGCTCAAAAGAGCATACTTTGAAATCGGCGCTCAGGCTTACCTGCAGGCCCAGGATGTCCTGTTGGGTGAAGGGCTGGTTGTTCTCGGTTTCAAAACGCAGGTTGTACTGGTTCACCAGGTTGGTGTATTTCGACCCCGTTGGCCACACCTGGGTGCCGCGGTTGCTTACGCTGATGAGCTTGAACTTTGTACCGCCGTGGTGGATGCACTTCTGGGCAATCACTTCGGGCTGCTCGGTGCTTTCTATGAACATGTCCACGCCCACGATCTTTTCGTTTTCCATTTCCTGGGTGACCATCATGGGGTTCTTCTCCAGCTTAAACACCGTAGGGGTAGCGGGCTGGTTGGGCAGGATGGGTTTCATGCCGTGCTGGGGTACGCGGCCAAAGTTGGCGATAATGGCTTCGGCAAACTCGGTCGTATTGACCGATGGGGTGGAGCGGTCGCCAAAGTCGCCGGTGTGCACGCCTTGCTCCAGGGTGTACAGCAGGGCATTTTCAATCACGGCGGCGTTTTCCATAAAGCCCAGGTGGCGCAGCATGGAGAGGCCGCTGAGCAGCAGGGCCGTTGGATTGGCGATGTTCTTGCCGGCAATGTCGGGGGCGGTGCCGTGGACGGCTTCGAAAATGGAGATATAGTCGCCGATGTTGGCCGAAGGGGCAAAGCCCAAACCGCCCACCAGGCCAGCGCAGAGGTCGGAAATGATATCGCCCTGCAGGTTGGTAAGCACCACCACGTCAAACTCATCGGGGCGCACCACGAGCTTCATCGCCAGGTCGTCTACAATTTTATCATCGGCTTTCAGTTCGGGGTATTCTTTGGCTACTTCGTAGAAACACTCGAGGAACAGCCCATCGGTAAGCTTCATGATGTTGGCCTTGTGGCCGCAGGTAATGCGGCGGGCGTTTTTCTTTTTGGCCATTTCAAAGGCATAGCGGATTACCTGGAGGCTGCCGGGGCGGGTGATGAAGCGGCGGCTGAGCGCTACATCGTGGGTAAGCATATGCTCAATTCCCCCGTAGGTATCCTCAATATTTTCGCGCACGATGGTGATGTCGATAGGGATGCCGGCTTTGGAAAAGACCGTATCCACGCCGTGAAGGGTTTGGAATACGCGCTTGTTGGCATAGGTATTCCACGTTTTGCGGGCCGTCACGTTCACACTTTTAACACCTTTGCCCTTAGGCGTTTCCATTGGACCTTTAAAGAGCACGCCCAGCGTTTCAATGGTTTGTTGAGCTTCCGGGGTCATGCCGTTGGAGAAGCCTTTATCGAAGACCCATTTCCCCATTTCCACAAATTCGTATTGGAGGTCTACCTTGTTGGCGTTGAAGATATTAAGAACTGCTTCCATGATCTCTGGACCAATTCCATCGCCTTTTGCAACCGCTATTTTCATGTATAAGGGTGTTTTGTGTGCCGCAAAATTAGGATTGTAGAAACTATTGTACGACTTTGGGTCCAAATAATTGTGGTAAGAACTTTGTTTTATAGTACTTAAACTTGTGGTATGGTCAGTAAAATATCAGAAGGGGTAAAGATTAGCGTGGAGACGTTCTACCAACAGGACTATTCTAATCCGTTGCAATCTGAGTACATGTTTGCGTACCGCATCACTATCGAAAATCACAATGGTTTTCCTGTGAAACT
>DASWYM010000117.1:0-9419 GCA_036404975.1 Chitinophagaceae bacterium | reverse complement strand
GGCGAGGTCAACGGCTCCATCTCCATTACTGCGCGCGGTGGGGTGGCGCCTTACGCCTTTAGCCTCAATGACGGTATGTTCGGTTCCGCAAATAGCTTTAACAATCTCGCTCCCGGTGAGTATACCATTCAGATCAGGGATGCTAATAGCTGTATCCGCATCGAAACGGTGACCATCACAGAGCCGGAACCTCTAACAATTGCTCTTGTCGGTGTCACTAAAACCTGTATGGGAAGCAGCAACGGCAGCATTAATATAACGGTAAGTGGTGGTACCACCCGCTACAGCTTTAGCTGGAGCGGTCCAAATGGATTCGTTTCCACCCGGGAAGACCTGGGCAACCTGGCAGCGGGCATCTACAGTCTCGTAGTCACTGATGCGAATGGCTGTGCTACTTCCCACAGTGTAACTATTGAAGAAGAAGGCGCCATTACCTTAGAGGGTAGTGTACGTGGTGCCACTTGTTTCGGCTCTGCTACCGGCGCCATTGATGTAACGGTGAATGGCGGCAGCTCGCCATTCACCTACAATTGGTCCGGTGCAAAAGGATTTAAAGCCGCCACCGAAGATATCGCCGGGGTGCCGGCAGGGGCCTATACCGTAATGATCACCTCGGCTTCAGGCTGTTCGGCGCAGGCATCTTATACGGTAGAGCAGCCGGCAAACGCCCTGTCACTAAGTGTTACAAAATCAGATATCCAAAGTTGCGAGGGCAAGGGAAGCCTGGACGCAGTAGCTACCGGTGGCGCAGGGCTCTACACCTATTCTTTAAACGGCGGCACTGCCCAGTCAAGTGGTTCGTTCACAGACCTTAGTGCCGGAAGCTACCTGGTGACAGTAACTGACGGCCAAGGCTGCGCGGTTAGCACCACTGTATCGATTGTCGATAACGGTGGCGACCTCTACGAGGCCAACGAGCGGCAGACCAGTGCAAAATTGATCAACCTGGAGGAAATAATCTCTGCCCGCCTGTCGGCAAGGGACAAGGACTGGTTCAAGTTCACGGCCAGCAATGCGTTTGCCGTTCATAAGGTAAGTGTCATGCGTTCAACGAATGGTTACCTGTTTGACCTGTACGACAGCCGTGGCAAAATGGTGACGCCCGTAGGTTCCATAGACATGGAAAAGACCTACCGCCTAACTGCCGGTGCTACTTACTCGGTGCAGGTGAGTGGAGCGGCCTCCCTGGAATGCTACCAATTATCGGTGATGACGGATGGGCCCGTTACCCAGGCCCGTAGCGACGGATCGGCTAAGACTCCTGAAACAGCTTCCCTGCAGGTGACCGCCTACCCTAATCCTTCGGCCGCTTACTTCAGTGTCCTACTCCAGGGTAGTTCGGGGCAACCCGTGTCGCTGCGCGTACTGGACAACCTGGGCCGGGTAGTGGAAGCCCGAAGTGGCGTAGCGCCCAATACCACGTTCACACTGGGCAGCTCTTATCGTCCGGGTATTTACTACCTGGAAGTGCAGCAGGGGGCAGAGCGCAAAACGATTAAGTTAGTCAAGCAGTCCTGATATATTGCGTTATAGTGCGTGTTTAGAAAAGGCGGTATTCTTACCGCCTTTTTCTTTGCTCAGGTGGGGAGTATTGAGTAATGAGTGGTGAGTGGTGAGTGGTGAGTTGGTCGCCTCGAAACCTCCAACTCCGGCCCCACCTAATTCCTAATCCCTAATTCCTAATTCCTTTCCCCCCGGGGTATTCTTCCATCCCTACCGTGAAAACACCCTTTCCCGTATGGAGCGAAATGACGCATATTTGCCCCAGAAGCGTATGTATAATCCTGCCCTGTTTGCAGGTTTGTCTATATGCCCTTACATTAGTTCTATTTTCCACCTAAAACTTTTACCACATGGCCAACCAAAAACTAGCCACTGCCAGCAAACAGTGCAAAGCCTACCGCAAGTACTTAAGCGACAAAGGCATTCCCCCGCACCTCGCCACCAAGGGCTTCCTGCTTACCCGGGCAATGATCGAAAACCTGTTGACTCAGAACGGCAAGGACCTCGACGGCATCCGTGTTTATGTAGGACTCGACGAAACCGGCGACATGACCATAAAGCCTTACGCCGTAGGCTGCGTGCAACAAGGCGACCGCTACAACGACTACAAAGTGCCCAAAACCGCCCGGCCCGCTGCCATGGACCCCTCCATAGCTGCTACCACCACGGCCTCCGATGCCGGCACTGCTACGCTAACTGCCACCAGCCTGTCCCCGGAAGATGACGATACAGTGCTGGAAGAACCACGTCCCTGTCCCAGCTATTGTGGCGACGACAATGATCTAAACTCGGATCCTAACCCCTAATGAACGTTTCGGAACTTTTCTGGAGGTACAGCGATACCGTGGCTCCCTTGCTGGTATTGCTGGTGATACTGCCGCGCTACCGGCAGGTGCCGGGAGGAGGGCTGCTGGTGCTGTACCTGCTGGCTTCCACCTTATTTGCAGGCTATTCCAACTATTTAGCCGACCAGACCATCAATAACATGTTCCTGTACCACCTCTTCAGCCTGCTGGAGGCCACGTGCCTGTTGTTGCTGTTGAACCAGTACTCCAAAGTGGACAGGCGTGCGCTTTGGCTCACCCTGTCCTTCTATGCCCTTTTCTGGGTGGTGAACATCATGCTCTGGGAGCCCCTCACCCTCTTTAATTCCAACTCGGCCACGGTACTCAACCTTATCACGGCGTTCTTCTGTTTCCGCTATTTCCTCACCCTGGTCAATACCGACGAAATCCTGCGTTTCCAGCGGCTTCCCTCCTTCTGGATTGTGAGCGGTTTGTTGTTCTATTGTATTGTGGCTATTTTAGCGCTCAGCAGCTACAAGTACAAAGACTGGTTTAGTGAGTCGGACCTGCAGATTAGTTGGCGTATTCAACTGGTGGCTCAACTTATTAAATACATCCTGATCACAATAGGCGTACTATGCTCCAAGCGACAAACCTTGCCCTTTGGTTCCTCCTCATAGGATCGTCGTCGCTTATGCTGATCCTGATCTTCTTTTTCCTGCTGTTCTTTCAATACCATAAGCGGCGGCTGCACCATGCCAACGAGCTGCACCGCGTGCGCCAGGACTACGACCAGGCCCTCATGCAGTCGCAGCTGGAGATCCAGGAGCAGACCTTTAAGGTCATTGCCCAGGAGATCCACGACAACATCGGCCAGACGCTCAGCCTCGCCAAGCTAAACCTCAATACCCTGAACCTGGAGCAACAGGAGAGAGCCCTCAGCAAGGTGGCCGACGCCAAGGAGCTGGTAGGCAAGGCCATCCAGGACCTGCGCGACCTGTCGCGCACCCTCAACACCGACCATATTGCCGCCCTGGGGCTGGTGCGCGCTATCGACAACGAGCTGCAGCTGCTGCAGAAAAGCGGCGTGGTGCAAACCGAAATGGCCATCACGGGCAAGGTGGTGAAGGCCGACCCGCAAAAGGAGCTGATCCTCTTCCGCATCGTCCAGGAAGCGATTCACAATGTCATCAAGCACGCACAAGCCACCCTGGTAGCCGTAACAGCTGCTTACGAAGGCAGCCACCTGACGCTCTCCATTGCCGACAACGGTGTGGGCTTCAACGGGGCCGACGGCCGCTCCGACGGCAGCGGGCTGACCAATATGCGCAGCCGTTCCAAAGTGATCGGCGCCCAGATTGATATTGACAGCCATACCGGAAAAGGCACTAATATTACCATTCAATTACCCCTCAACTCCTAGCCAATGGCCAAAGTAGCACTGGTAGACGATCATGTTTTATTACGCAAAGGACTGGCATCCCTGCTCGAAGACCTGGACCACGACGTAGTATGCCAGGCCGACAACGGCAAGGCTTTTACCGAACAGCTCTCCGGCACGACCCTGCCCGAAGTGGTGTTGCTCGATATCAATATGCCCGTCATGGATGGCTATCAGACCGCCCAGTGGCTCAAGCAGCACCACCCCGATATAAGAGTGCTGGCCCTGTCGATGAACGACGACGAGCACGCTATGATCCGCATGCTCAAAAACGGCGCCCGCGGCTATGTACTTAAGGATTGCGAGCCCCAGGAACTACGCACCGCCATCCACGCCCTGATGACCAAGGGCTACTACCACAGCGAGATGGTCACCGCCCGCCTGATCCACTCCCTCGCCCATATGGAGGATGAAGGCAGTACCACCAAACAGCTCATGGGTCTCAACGATAAGGAGATCCACTTCCTCAAGCTGGCCTGCACCGAGATGACCTACAAAGAGATCGCCGACCAGATGGGGCTGAGCCCCCGCACCATCGACGGCTACCGCGACGGGTTGTTCGAAAAGCTGGGCATCAAAAGCCGCGTGGGCCTGGTGCTGTTTGCCATCAAGAACGGGGTAGTAACTGTTTAAAGTGTAAGGTTTAAGGTTGGGGGTGACGTCTTGTGCCTTGCGCCTTCTACCCCTGGCTCTTGTCCCTTTCCCTCGCGGTTTCGTAACTTTAAGGACCATCCTTTCTTTTTAGCCACGTTCTCCTCTGCGCCTCCTGGGGGTTATTTTATCACCCAAACCCGGAAGCCATGAAAAAGCTATTCGTTGTCATCTTACCCCTCCTCTTACTGGCCTACGGCAGCCTTGCCCAGCAAACAAAGGAGAAAAAAGAGCCCGGCAAGCTAAAGACCAAGACCGAAACCTCCGGGGGTAAGGAGTCTAAAGTAAAGGTGGAAGACGACAAGATGGTCATCAAAAAGGAGGGCGTAGGGGCGGATCTCGTCTATCCCTACACGGCCGAATACTCGGCGCAGTTTGTGCCCGGCACCCCTTCCCATGCCCGGCCGGTGCTGGAGTTGTGGAAGGCCTGGGAGGCCAATGACCTGGACCGGCAAGCGGAGGCCCTTGCCGATACCGTACTCGTGGACTTTGCCGATGGCCGCACCTTGCAGGGCAAGGACAGCGTGCTGGCCGCACTAAAGCGCGAAAGGGGCGCTCTCTCGGCCTCCAAAGCCACCATAGAAGCCTGGCTGCCCTTCAGGAGCCTTGACCGGGGCGATAGTTGGGTGGCGCTATGGGCGCGGGAAGAGGCCGCAGATGCGTCCGGCAAGGTGTCCGTTACCCGCTACCACGAGATGTGGCGCATCAATAAGGATGGCAAGATCGACTACCTGCGGCAATACAGCGCGCCGGTGCCCCCGAGATAGAAAGTTTGCCGGTGTCCTAAACAGCACGCCCACCTCGTTTATGCTTTTGCTGTCAAGGCCTGAGCAGCTATATATTTTGTATATTTAAAGAACCTTTCCCCATATAAACACTTCTTCCGTTACTTTCTGAAGCCCTACTCCTATCAGAGCTACACATAACCGCCTCACACAAAACCTGACAAATATGAAAAAGTTATTCATTGTAGCCCTTTCTATGGCCTTTGCAGCCTATAGTAGCAACGCCCAGGAAACCAAAATCAAAAAAGAAGACGACAAGCTAAAAGCCAAGCCTGCCGCTATGAAAGTGAAGAAGGAAAACGACAAGCTGAAGATAAAGGGAGAGGGCATGGACCAGAACATGGTGTATCCCTATAAAGCCACTTACTCCTCGCGGTTTGTACCGGGCTCCCCTGCCCAGGCTAAACTCATCCTTGAGATGTGGAAAGACTGGGATGACAACCAGGTGGACCGCCAGGCCGCTTCTATTGCCGACACCATTACCATGGAGTTGCCCAATGGCCATGTGCTGAAAGGAAAGGAAACCTTTATCAGCGAGTCGAAGCAGCACCGGAACAACTTTACTATGGTAAAGAGCACCGTAGAAGCCTGGATGCCCATGAAGAGCGTGGACCGCAACGAGGACTGGGTGCTCATCTGGGGCACTGAAGAATCCACCGACAAAGAAGGCAAGGTAACCAACCAGCGGCTGCACGAAGTGTGGGGCTTCAACAAGGATGGAAAGATTTCCTATGTGCGCCAGTACCAGGCGCAACTGCCAAAGCAGGGAATGTAAAGAAGTGAAACGGGACAGGCGAGACGTCAAAGGTGAGACGAAAGAGCTGAACCCCTGTAACAGGGTGCCACCCCTGTTGCCTGTCTTAAAACAACAACGGCCTGTCTGGTGACAGGCCGTTGGTATAAGCTGAATGCTTCCAATCGTTATATAGCATCCGGGTCAACGTCCGTTTCCCTTCTTACGGTAGTCGTTTTGGTCACCGTCACGTCGCCATCGCCGGTACTTACCCTGCGCCGGCGGCCACCGCCCGAAAAAGCTACAATCAGCAGAATGAGCACCACCGCGCCAATGATCCACATCCAGGGTATACCGCCCGCAGCGGCATCCCCTCCTTTATCAATGTCCACACTTACATCAGCACCACCTTCCTGCGCCCAGGCCACCACGTTAAAAAGGGCGGCATAAAGGGCTAAATAGATCTTTTTCATAACTCATCTTTCGGGTATTGCTCAAAAATCTGTGCCACATGCCGGGGGAATCACCCCGGAATAGCCGGAAACCGCCGGTAAAAGCCTCATCATTAGGGGAAGAAAATATACAAATTAGTTCCCATAAAAGGGGTGGTCAAAGGCGGGAAACCCCCGCTTTGGAAAGTTTGAAAAAGAGAAGCGGCTTCCGGCCGGGACCGAGCAGCGGAAATCCCCTTCCGCGTGTCCTTTTTATAGAAAACCGCCCTTTCCCACCGTTCAGGCACACTATTGGCATTACCTGCTTTGACGGTTTTGCAGCCTCCGTTACCAAATGATCCGATGAGAGACGTGCACTTGTGAGCTAAAAACGCAGAGCCATGCAAAAGATTTATCTCCTCCTCCGCAACAACAACCAATTAGGTCCTTTTACCATCGAAGAATTGCTGGAACAGGAAATCCTGCCCGCTGACCTCGTATGGATTGAAGGAAAAAGCCACGCCTGGTCCTATGCTTCCGAGCTGAACCTGCTGAAACTGGCCCGCAACAGCGGCGAAGGCGTTCACTACCCTCCCCCCGGGCAGGCGCATTCCTCAGTGCATTCGGCGCCCCATGGAAAGCGCAAGTATCCCCGGTTCCGCCGCAGCGAGATTGTGCCGCCGCCCCCCTCGCCCGAGCAAAAGCCCCGGCCCGCGGGCCCGCTGACGCCCGCTCCCATGAGCAGCGCCTTTTCGGAAGGCGACGTGGAACGCAAGGCCGAGGAACTGCGGCAGCGTGCCCTGGCCGCTGAACGGATGTTTCACCACCGCCAGCCTACGCCGGCACCAACGCCCTTTCAGCCCGACCTGGTAGGTGCTGCCGAAAACGATATTGAGTTAGTGTATCATAAAAGAGGTTTGAATATTCCCTTCCCGCAGATCCTGGTGGGCGGCATGGTCATCGCCATGCTGGTGGCCGGATGGTACGGCCAGCCCCTGTTCCGCCAGAAGATCGATACGGTGGATGCTACCGCCACGCCCCTGATGACCACCCAGGAAAATACAGCCGCCGCGCCCTTCGGGCCCGACCCGCTGCCGGCCGTGCTGACCGATACAACTGCCGCTGCCGACAGTGTGCAGCGGGACTCCCTGCAGACTTCGCTGGCTGTTTATACCGCGTCGAGAGGCACCTCCTCCCGCATGTCCGCCTCCTCCGAAGCCCACATAGGCCTGCCTTCTTCCCAACCGGAAACGACGGCTGTCGAAACCCCGCCGGTAGTGAGCAGGAAGAGCGAGCCGGAAGAAAATGTGTCTAAAGAGGCGGAAAAGCCGGCCCCCATCGTGGTGACGGCTAAGAAAGAGGCCATTGATGAGAAGTCCGACGCCGTTACAGTCGACGAGCCTAAAGAACGGAAGAAAGGCTTCCTGAAAGGGCTGTTCAAGAAAAAGAAGAACCGCGACGAAGAGTCGGGGGATGAAGCCTCCGACGCAGGCGATGGCGGGTCGCCAGGCAACTAACAGGGAAATTTAAGGTATACCCACGGGTGATAGAAGAGGCCATGCCATATGGCCTCTTTTTTAGGCCTTTCGCCCGGTGCGCGTGCCTGTCTGCGGGAAGGCGTTGCTGCGGGCCTGGGCAATCAGGTGGTGTTCCAGGCGGTGCAACAGGTAATCGGTGTGCAGGGGCTTGGCCAGCATCTCGTCGGCGCCAAAAAGGACGGCCCGCGTCGTGTTGGCGTCGTAGCCCGACATCATAATGACCTTTACTTTGTGGGGCGTATCGCCCTTTTTGAGTTTCCAGCAGAGCTTGCGGCCGTCCTCGCCGTTTACATTGATATCCAGCAGCACTACGTGGGGCGCGAAGAATTCAATCATTTCTTCGGCCTCCGCCAGGCTGGCGGCCGTTTCCACGGCATAGCCCTCCCGTTCCAGCCGGCGCTCCAGCAGCATCAGCAGGTCAATATCATCATCAATAACGAGCACCCGGGGTGACTCATCGCGAAAAGCAGCACACATGATCAGGTGTTTACAAGGTGTTTCAATTGGTTTAGCAACGCCGCTTTTCAGCAGCCTGTTAGCAACGGCCTATGTTCGCCCATTGATGCCAGGGAGCCGGTCAGCGGACGGCATTACAGTTCACAGGGAGGTGGGACCGCTTTGTTTTTCATAGTTCGGGAAGGTGGCAGTTTTTCAGGATAAGGATTTCAAAACGGGGCCAAAACAAAAAAGGAAGAAGTTGACTGATACTGGATTTTAGTCTTTCACGGATTTGGATCGGTTCACTACGGACGGTTTTCGGATATGGATTTGATTGATGGGTGATCAATCAACTTCTGATACAAAGCTAGTGATCGGGCAGGGGCGGCACAAGAGCGAATCTGACCATTTTACGGGTTGCAGGATTTACTGCTCCATCGGCCTTTTATGCGTAAAACTACGCACCCTCCAATCCTTCCCTTGCACTAACTATCTACCATAAACGCAGCCAGCCCTTCCGTATTGTGGTGCCTCGCCGGCCGAAATGTTAAAGATACGCAGGTGCCGTTGGCCGCCTTCCCTTCAGCGGGCCGTGTACACCCTCACCCAATCCGCCTGCCGGGTGCCGGCCTCCAAACTGGTGGGCCCCGGGGCGTCAATTTCCCCCTGCGCCGGAAAAAGTCATACCCCCAACCCCTGACGGGGAGCAAAAGAGTCATTGAATCTTACGGCCCCCCCTAATTCCTGCTCCCTAATCCCTAATTCCTATTCTCGCCAGACAGGGGGTTCTTCCGACCTTGTCCCGACCTTCTCCCGAGGTTGTCCCGACGTTGTTCCGACTCTTATAAGGGTCGGGAGAAGGTCGGAAGAACCTCGAAGCAATATCGGCAGAAAGACGAAACAGCCTACGGGTTGGATAGGAGAAAACGGGGTGTTAGCCTTTTGTTGGGTTGCTGTATGTATGGGGGGGTATTGTCTTCAGCAAGTGTCCAATAATTTTCAGGTAGCACCCGTCCGAAAGCCAGCCTGACCGGACGGGCATGGATTTGTGCCTGGTGCTGCCAGGCTGTTTCTGTACAGGAGGAAGGCTGTCATTAACGCCATAAGGCAAGCC
>DASWYM010000116.1:0-2575 GCA_036404975.1 Chitinophagaceae bacterium | reverse complement strand
AAGGTAGCTACTGCCACATCACCTGGAATCCGCAGTCCCATACGCTTCAGGGCATCCAGCCCGCTGATGCCCAGATAGTTGGTGGCAAAGAATACCGCATCGAGATTATTTTTACGCGAGAGCATTTTTACGATCTCTTCCACAAGGCGTTCCGACTGGTGGTGCTCCTGCACTTTCTTCACACAGGGCTTTAGCTCATGAGCCTCTATCGCCCGCTTATAACCGTTCAGGCGCTCCTGCATCTGTGACTGCTCCGTATTCAGCGTCACAAAAGCAATACGTTTATAGCCTTGTTCAATGAGATGCTGAATGGCCATGTAGGTCCCCTGCTCATTGTCCACGCCCACGTAATTAGTGGCCACCTCCGCCAGTCGACGGTCAAAAAGCACCACCGGCAACCGATCAGCCATAAGCGCGGCAATGTCTTCTTCAATCCCGGGCGAAGGCGTAATAATATAACCATCCACCTGCCGTTCACGGAATACTTTCAGTAGTTCCCGAGTCTTGTATACATCATTATCCGAACTGCAATAAATGATCTTGTACCCTTTGGCATTGGCCTCCTCTTCGATGAGGCGGGCAACCGTAGCAAAGAAGACATTGGAGATATCTTCAACAATAAGGGCAATGATATTGGTTTTCCCGGTGCGCAGGCTTTTTGCAAGCTGGTTTGGCACATAGCCTACTTTTTCCACCAGTTCCAGTACTTTGCTCGTTAATTCTTCGCTGATGCGCTTCTCTTTCGATTTTCCGTTAATAATAAACGAAACCGTAGTTACCGAAACATTTAGCTGTTTCGCAATGTCATTAATAACAAATCGCTTTTTCTGCATACAACACGAGCTGGTTAAGCAAGACTTCAGATTGTTTAAAGATCTTTAACATACAAATAAAAGCAAATTAATAGTGCTACTGGGTAATTCAGGCAAATAAATAGCCGGTTTTACTCTAATTATCAGCAACAACCAGGCTCTGCACTAGCCAACTCCTTACTGCTGCCTGCTCCACTCATTACTGATCACTCATCACACTTTCCCTTTAATGACCTTTTTGTCCAACCCTCTCCATAGTTCCGCCATACCTTCAGTAAGGCAATGTAGGCCCGCAGCGCCTTGCCGCAGGCGACCCAGAACGCTACCCAGGCCACACGCGAAGGAAGGAGCACCAACAGCCGATGGCGTTTTTGACGCACCCCAGGGAACCATGCGCTGCTGCGGTCGATTAGGTGTCGGCTGCACTCGCTGACCAGCAGCGCTGTAACCGTATGGATGATGCAGGCCTGCAGGGTGCCTCCGGCGCCGACAGGGTATCGAGCAGGAATTAACTACTGAGCACCAGCAGGATGCGCAGCCAGGTATCGTTTGCTTTGATCAAGGAGGTGGTTTGGAGGACTAAGATAAGCAGTAAGAAGTGAGAAGAATAGTTGGTGGGTGAAGAGAACGACAATGGTGAATGCCCGGTCGGACGGGGTCAATGGCGAGAACAGCAAACGTGCAGCGTAAAGCGTGCAGCGTCAATAAGCTACCCTCCCTCCCTTAAGAAAGAAACGGCTGCCCCGAAAGGTGCGGCCGTTTTGCACGTTCACGATCCCGGCAAAACAGGAACCTGGAAACCCGATGGGTCCGCAGATCCTCTTTGTGCGGCCCCGCTAAGAGGTCTACAAGGAGGTGTCGCAGCAGGTGCGGGCCATCTTCCGCCGCTACACCGACCCGGGTTATCGCAGGCAACCCCGCGTGAAGGGCTCATCATCTCACAACACTTTGTCCATTCGCAACAGGTCCTCGTTCTTCGGCACTACGTTAAAGGTATACATGTCCACGATCCAGCGGTTGTTCTCGTAACGGGCATGGCCCACGTTGCGAACCATTACCTTGGTGGAAATCGCCGGGAAGAAATATTGCTCTGCAAAATTGGCCGAAGCTCCATGGATACGGATCTCCCTCCTGTTAACGGTAAAATCGTACGTTTTGATGGTTGTATCCCTGAACGACTGGATACTGAAATTATGAAAATCATCATAGTTCATGATCTCGCCCGGATCCGTTCCCATATAGATGCCATCCTTCGACATATAATTCATAAAGGCCATGTCCTTCCTTTTAAAGGCATTGTCAATGCTGTCCAGCAAAACGTTAAGGTCTTTGCGGGCCTGCGCCGTATCCGCAGGACCGGCATTCCCGGCCGCTGGAGAAGTATCTTCCGTATTGATGTTGCCGGTTTCAGAAGCGTTGTTGCAGGCAAACAATAAAGCAAGCACCGTAAGGAAAAGAAGGTTCTTTTTCATATTCTTCTGGTTTTGGTTGAGCATACTAAATAGCGGTATTTCCCCGGCCTTCGAAGAGCGGATTTATGATTTAAAGAAGGTTCCCATAATCAATAGAGCGCGAATGGAGAAGCGATCAAGCGGGCAGATGAAGCCATAAGAAGGCCCCACTAAGTTAGTCTGTTTTGGCGATAACAGGCACTGTTACCCATACTCCCGGCCGGCGGGCCCTGGTAACTATTACTGTTATGCGGCATCGCCCCGGCTGAAATGACGAATACTGCCTTGCGTTATGAGGAAAGAAAGCGTCGT
>DASWYM010000115.1:0-2262 GCA_036404975.1 Chitinophagaceae bacterium | reverse complement strand
CGACTCGGTGATCGTGCCGGTGCAGTGTGAATTCTTTGCCCTGGAAGGATTGGGCAAACTCCTCAATACCATTAAGATCGTGCAAAGCCGCCTCAACATCGAGTTGGTGATCGAAGGTATCCTGATGACGATGTACGATGGCCGCCTGCGCCTGTGCAACCAGGTCGTGAGCGAAGTACGCCGCCATTTCGAAGACCTGGTGTTCAGCACCATCATTCACCGCAATGCCCGCCTGAGCGAAGCGCCCAGCGTAGGTAAGCCGGTGATCCTCTACGACGCCAACAGTAAGGGGTCTACCAACTACCTCAACCTGGCGAAGGAGATCCTGCAAAAGAACAATATGACCAAGATCAGCCAGGAAGAAAGGACCCTTGAATTATAAAGATCAGTTAAGAGTACAACTCTTTTTTAGCATTCACCTGCTATGTAAAGCCAAAACCGGAACTTTGACCACTGAAAAGTAAAAACTGCCAATGTCTACTCCTAAACAAAATAAAGAAATGCTGGGCAAGGGTATACGCTCCCTGCTGCAAAGCATCGACTCGGATCTGAAAACCACGGGTGGCCACCTGAAGCCACAGGTAGTGGAAGAAACCACCAGTACGATGCGTATACCGGTGGAGCATATAGAACCCAACCCGAAGCAGCCGCGCCGCGACTTCGACGAGCAGGCCCTTGAGGAGTTGGCACAGTCTATCAAGTTACACGACATTATTCAGCCGGTTACCGTAGCTAAGCTGGCCGGTAATAAATATCGCCTCATCTCCGGCGAACGTCGCTGGCGGGCTTCCAAGATTGCCGGCTTAAAAGATATTCCCGCCTATGTGCGTCAGGCTAACGACCAGGAACTGCTGGAGCTGGCCCTGCTGGAGAACCTGCAGCGCGAGGATCTCAACGCCATGGAGATCGCCCTGAGCTACAAACGGATGATGGAAGAACTGAGCCACACCCAGGAGCAGGTGGCCGAACGCATGGGTAAAGACCGCAGCACGGTGACCAACTATATCCGTCTGCTGAAACTGCCCCCCGATATCCAGGTGGCGGTACGTAACGGCGAGATCAGCATGGGACATGCCCGCGCGCTGATCAACGTCGACACCATCGATAAGCAGTTGTTCATTTTCGACGAGATCAAATCCAAGGGTCTTTCTGTGCGCCAGACCGAGAACCTGGTGCGCAACATGTACAAGGAAAAAGAAGAGAAGAAAGAAGCCACCGTCAACAACCTCCCTCCTGCCTTTAAGAAGATCGAGGACAAGCTGGCCACGCATTTCAGTACCCGCGTGAAGCTGCGGCACAGCAAGAACGGCAGCGGCCAGATCACCCTGGACTACTATTCCCTGCAGGAGTTGAACAAATTACTGGACTTAATGAGCGTAAGTATTGACTAAGCGTTTATCATATTCGCTACTACTGTCATTGTTGTTTTTTGCTGCCCCCTGGAGCCGCCTATGGGCCCAGGAGGAACGGGACACAACTGTCCGGCCGGTAGACACCACTGTGGTCAACCTGGATACGGCCTCTACGGCGGAGCGCCCCCTGGTGATGAAAGAGGTAGTAGTCGATTCTGCTATCATGAACCACTCGCCCCGCAAAGCGACCATTCGTTCAGCCATTATTCCCGGCTGGGGTCAGGTCTACAACAAGCAGATATGGAAAGTGCCCATTGTTTACGGGGCACTGGGCACCACCGCCTATGTATTTTTCGATAATATTAAAAACTACCGGGAACTACGCCTTGCCTACTCAGGGCTTTATAAAGCAGCTTTGCCGGTACCGCCCGGAAGTCCTCCGGGAACGACTCCCGACTCCACCGACTACAAAAAGATGAATCCCAAATACCGGTTGTACAGGGCAGAGTCTATCAAGTACTACCGCAACGAGTTTCGAAAGAATGTAGACTACTCTGTGCTCGTATTTATCCTTTTCTGGGGCCTCAACGTGGCCGATGCCGCGGCTGCCGCCCACCTCAGAACCTTTGATGTGAGTCCAGACCTTTCTTTTCAACTAAAACCCGGCCGCAGCCAACTGGGTGGCACCCACGGCCTAAGCTTAGTTTTAGCCTTTAAATAGTTTCTAAATAGTTATATATGCGTATCGCACTGATCGGGTATGGTAAAATGGGTAAGATGATCAAGGAAGTGGCTGAGCAGCGTGGCCACGACGTGGTGCTGAAAGTCAACATCGAAAATCTTGAGGATTTCAATGCCGAAAACATGGCAGCAGTAGATGTCGCGATAGAATTCACCGCCCCAGAAAGTG
>DASWYM010000114.1:0-7701 GCA_036404975.1 Chitinophagaceae bacterium | reverse complement strand
CAGTAAGTCATTGGGTCAGCCAGTCATTTTGACCCCCCTAATTCCTGCTCCCTAATTCCTGCCTACCATCAGGCGGGTTCTCTTTAGGTTCTCCTTACCTTCTCTTTAGGTTGTCTTTAGGTTCTCTTTACTTGGTACGGTAAAGACAACCCAAAAAGAAGCCAGAAAAAAGGTGATCAGAAACTTAAATGACCTAATGACTCATTGACCCAATGACTCTTCTGCGGCATGCTTCAGGGTCGGGGATAAAAGAGAGTCCCGGCAGTTGCCGGGACTCTTAGCTTGAATTCACCTCTTAAACCTTGGTATAGTGGATAGGGATGGTCTTAGCGGTTCAGGACGATCTTGTGCTGGCTGATGCCGGCAGCGGTTTGCAGGCGTACGAAATAAACACCTCCTTTGAGCGTGCCACGCTCCAGGGTGACCTGCTTCATCACGCCTTTTTCCACGGCGCCTTCAAAAAGTATTTGCTTCAGCATACCGTTCACATCATAAAGCTGCAGGGTGACCTGCCCGCTCTGCTCCGGTACGAAGGAAATCATCGTGCGGTTGTCTACCGGGTTGGGGTGAACCCTCAGGTGGGTCAGCTTACCGGATGCCTGCCCGGGCTTCACCGTTAACGGACAGACGCCTAATGCGGCACCCTTCTGTACGAGGTTGACGGCGGCGGGATAGTCCACGCAAATAACCTTACCGTTATGGCAAAGCTCAATCTTCCGGGGAGCGTCGTCATTACCGCAATAAAAGTCCTCCAATAACACTTCAAAGAGGGCTTTGGCCAATTCGTACACCTTAGCGCTGTTGTCGTTGGCCAGGATGGCGATGGTCAGCCTCCGTTCCGGCTGGTAGAACATCACCGACCTGTACCCGGGTGCATTACCATCGTGGCCGATAAAGGTTTCGGTCTCGCTGATCCTGGTCGATCTCCAGAGACCATAACCCAGGTAGTCGCCGTCCTCATCCGGTTGCTTGTCAATAGAGTTCAGCATAGCGCGTAAGGTTTCCTTGCTGGTAGCCTCGCCGCCAAAAAGGGCGGAACCCCATTCGGCCAGGTCGCCCACGGTGGAAATGATCCCGCCACTGGTGAACGCCAGGGACCGGATGCCATCGAAGGAGATCATGAATGAAAGGTTGGTGGTATAGGGGGGAGCGCCCGGCAGTCCCAGGCGGGAAAGGTTGTCGTGCGGGGCCGCCAGGGGGGCATTACCAGGCGGAGCATCTTCCCGTCCACCGAGGTACATGGTGTTCAGATCCAGCGGGCCAAAGAACCGCTCGCGGAAATGATCCTCGATTTTGATGCTGGTTACCTGTTCCACAATATAACCCAGCATGATGTAGTTGGTGCTGGAATAGCTCCGAACGCCCGGTTCCAGCTCACCTTGGTGCACCAATGCCAGCGCATCTTCTGAGTCCCACTCCATCTCCGGGAACTGTGCCACCGTACCTATCAGTACTGGTTCGAACCAGAAGTCCGTATACCCGGTCTCGTGGGCCAGCAGTTGGTGGATCGTGACATCATTGAGCAGCGGATTAACCTCTTCTAAATCTATGTATTTACTTATAGGAGCATCCAGGGATAGCACACCTTCTTTTACCAGTTCCAATACGAGTGCCGCCGTAAAGGTCTTCGTCACACTGTAGATCTGCGATGGCGTGTTGACGCTAAAGGGTTCGCCGGCATCAATGGGTTGCAGGTACTCATTTACATATCGGGAAGCGTAACCGGCTGCCCCCTGCCAGGAGGCAAGGTCGTCGATCTTAATGGCAGCGGACATCCCCCCTACGTACCCGTTGGCAGGGTTGCTGACATAATCATTCAATACTTTTTGCAATTGAGCCTGCACTTCGGTAGAAAAGCTATTCTCCCCCGGCCCTCCCTGCGCCAGGACAGAAAGATTCATAGCAAGCAAAAGAATGCCTGACAGGCAAATCCGGCTGATGTAGTCCATCATTGTTCTCATAACTAAATGTTTATGGTGTGGGAAATAGGAAACAGGTATGCTGCTGGTGGAGGAACGGGCGGGACGAAGAAGTACGCTGGTCACAGTGTTTTGGTTTTGGTTGGTCAAATGGGATGCGAAAAAAGGGCGCGGAGCAGTGGGGTTTGCAAAGGAAAGTGGCAGGTCAGAAAGTATCGGGCAGGGACAGCTTACACAGGGAGCAAGGTTACAGAAGGGAGTTTAATCGGCAGGACATTGTATTTGCGGGAATAGTCAGAGGGCGGCCCAACAGGCAGCACAGTAAATATAATTATTATATTTTATTCTGTTTATGATTGCTGTCAGCAGGACCGCTGCTTCATCGGGTAAAGCCAGCCCTGCCCGGTAAATAGAACGCCACAGAACCCTCATCGTATACACCACGTCGTCGCATTCCTCCTTTAAGGTCTGTAAAGAAAAAATATGTGCTCCCATAGGATATGTCACATTTTTTATTATCTTTCAGCGTCCGCCAGAGACAATACATGGTGGTAAGGACATCCTGCCTTGAAAACCACCCTTCCAACGATTTCTTGCTCCTGAATACTGATCCTTTACGCGCCCCGGGGTGCGGCTGTTGACCGTAATTATTTATTAGTATTTAAATATTGCTTTATGGAGTTTACCAGTACGGTGTTGTACAACCAGGAACTATCGTATTATCACGTGGCCACTTCCGATGGCCAGACCTTCAAAGCCCGCCTGCTCAGCGATACGGGCTCTCTTTCGACGCTGCCGCCCAAAGAGGTAGTACTTCAACGCAAGGACGGCCAGTGGGAGTGCACCGGCGATGAGGCCGTGCTGCATTTCCTGCGCTTCGACATCGACCGAAAGCTTAAAGAACGCGAATACGCATTATAACGATCCCCGGATTGCCCTTTGCCTTCAGGCCTTTTTCCAAAGATGGAGGCCTGCAGCACCCACGCTATTGCCACATTGCGGTAGGGAGACCCGGGCGGCGCCACCAGGTTGAACTGCGGCTGCCCGGCGACCCTCCTTTAATTAACGGTTGCCTGCTTTTACGCTAACCCTTATCCCGAAACCAATGAAAGTAAAAGTATGTGGCATGACCGACATGGACCAGCTCGGCCAGCTCGACGAGCTGGGGGTGGCCTATGCCGGTTTTATCTTCTACCCGCCCAGCCCGCGTCATGCAGGAAGACGTGGCTTGCAGGGCCCGGATGTAAAACGGGCCCGTCTTAAAGTGATCAAGGTCGGCGTGTTTGTCGACGCTTCCTACGAGGAAGTGATGCGGCAGATTGACCTCTTTGGCCTGGACATGGTGCAGTTGCATGGCCGCGAGACGCCGTACGAATGCGCCCGCATAGCTTCCCATATCGACGTGATCAAAGCCTTCCGCTTTGCCGAGAACGACCACGTGCAGTGGATGATCAAGGACTATTACGAAGACAGCGATCTGTTCCTCTTCGACACGGGTGTGCCGGCATCGAAAGAAGAGCGCAGCGACAAGAAGCTGTATGGCGGCACGGGACGGCGTTTCGACTGGCGTCGGCTCCGGGGGCTGGAAGTGGGTAAACCCTTTTTCCTCAGCGGGGGCATAGAGCCCTCCGACGCCAGCCAGGTAAAAGCCTTTTTGCAGGAAGGGGTTGCGCGTGACCTTTGGGCAGTGGACATCAACAGCCGCTTTGAGATCCTGCCCGGTATCAAGGACATAGACCTGATAAAAGCTTTTATGGAAGACCTGCACTAGGTGTTTTGCCCCCTGAACGTGCGCTCCGGCAGGGCAAAGGTCCCGCCGGACTTCAATTTTCCCTTACCTTAGCAGGGAATCAGGGAGGCCTGCATCAAACAGGCCAGCGTTGTCATTTAGTGCCATCCATGAAAAACCAAAGTCCTCTACTGAGAAAAAGTGCATGGAGCCTTATAGGTGTCCCTGCCTTCTGCATCCTGCTCATTACCCTTATCTGGGACAGCGAGCTCAAACAAATCAGGCGCGACCATGATGAAACGCTCGCCGCCGTGGTGCAGCAAAACAACAACCGGGTGGCAGCCCTGGAGCAATACGCCATCCGCACCATCCAGAATGCCGATGCCGTCCTGCAGCTGGTGGTGAAAGAACTGGCCCACTCCTCCCCCGTGCCTCCCCTGTCTATCAAGCTGCCTCCTGCTCCTGCCAACGAATTGCTCGCGACCATTTTGGTCGCTGACGCCAAAGGAACGGTCACATCCATTAGCAGCGACAGCAGCGTGGGAAAACTCCCCCAGGTAGCGGCGCAGGAATATTTCCGCTTTCACACCCGCCTGTCGGCCGACAGCCTCTATATAGGCAAGCCTATGCACTGCCCCTTAGTCGACCGGCAGGTGATCGCCCTGTCGCGCCGCATTACGCCCCCCGGCGGCGGCTTTGCCGGCGTGGTGGCCGTATTGATCGAGCCGTCTGCCCTGACAAAGTTTTATGCCCAGGCCAACCTGCTGCCCCACGACATCCTGTCGCTGGTGGCCCCCGACGGCACTACCTATGCCCGCCGTACCGGCCCACGGGAAAGCTTTGGGGAGAACATCCGCAAAAGCCCGCTGTACCGCCACCTGGAGCGGCAGGCGGTGGGCAGCTACCGGGCCAACGATGCCATCCGCGGCGTGCCCACTTTTTTCAGCTACCGCAAACTGAAGGATTTCCCGATAATTGCTACCGTCGGCGCAGCTGAAGCCGAAGTGATGGCCGGCTTTTACCACCGCACCCGGCGGGCTTACAACAGTGCCCTGATACTTAGCGCCGCTGTTGCCTTGTTTTCGATGCTGGTGTGCTTCTTTATCCGGGTGCACCGGCGACAGACCAAGATCATCCGCGACAGCGAGACCCGCTATCGCTCGCTGTTTGAAAACAGTCCTGATGCCATTTTATTGGCCGACCCCTTCGGGAACGTGCTGGAAGCCAACCCGGCGTCCTGCACCATCCTGGGTCGTAGCAAAGAGGAGATCTTCGCCCTTGGCCGCACCGGCCTGGCCGACACGTCCGACCCGCGGCTTGCCGAGTTGCTGGAAGAGCGCTCCCGCACGGGCAAGGCCCGCGGCGAGATCAGCCTGCTGGACAACAAAGGCATCCCCTTCCCCGCCGAAGTGACCACAGCCTTGTTTACCGATGCCACGGGCCAGCAGTTTGCCACCATGTTCATACGCGACATCACCAAACAAAAGCGGCTGCAGAAAAAGATCCTGCAGGAGCAGAAGCGCTTCCAGCGCAAGCTTACCGAACAGGTGATCCGCGCCCAGGAACGCGAACGCGAAGTGATCGGCCGCGAGCTGCACGACAATGTTAACCAAGTGCTCACTACTGTTAAGCTGTATCTGGAGCTGGCCCAAACAGACAAGACCTCCTGCGAGGTACTGTTGCCCCGCTGCGTTGGACACGTGATGGATTCGATCAACGAGATCCGCAAGCTCTCGCGCGACCTTTCGGCTCCTACCCTGGGCACCCGCTCGCTGGCCGACTCGGTGGAAGCCCTGGTGGACATGATCCGCTCCTCCAGCGGGTTACGCATGACTCTGCGCCACAACCTGCAGCCCGGCAGCCTGGCCATGGACCTAAAGCTCGCCGTGTACCGCATCCTGCAGGAGCAGTTAAACAACGTGGTACGCCATGCCCGCGCCTCCAAAGTGCTCATTACCCTGAACCAGCAGCCTTCCTGCCTTCTGGTAACGATAAAGGACAACGGCCAGGGTTTTGACCCCAGGCAGCAACGCGAAGGCATTGGCATCAACAACATGATCAGCCGCGTCAAGGTGTTCGACGGAAAGATTTCCATCAACGCCGCCCCCGGTAAGGGTTGTACCGTCCAGATCATGGTGCCGGTGCCGACAGTGCCGGATGAGGGGTTCACCACGAACGCGGTACTCCAGTTCTCCGAAGCCTAAAGCTTTTGCCTGCCCGCAAAGGCGGGCCTGGACCCTGTCTCTGGGAACTTATAGCCTTCCCCAAGTGTCCCCTTCATTCTACCTGCATTTGGCCCCGGCTGCAGAAGTACCGGATTATGGCCTTATCTTTGTGTATCTCGTACACATTATGGGCACTTCCCCACTTGCCCCCGGAAAGGGGAAGCCCCCGTGCTGATTGCCGCTGTATGAATAAGGAACAGGCCTTCCGGGGCAGAAGCAGGAGGCCTGCAGACGAACTACAAAAACATTGAACTATGGCGGAAATCACCCTTTCCTTAGACGGGTCCAGAAGAGCGTATAGACTGGCGGTAGGCACCTTATTCTTTTTACAGGGGCTTTGCTTTGCCACCTGGGCCTCGCGCATACCCAGCATCACCCAAACCCTGCACCTGTCGGATGCCGTACTGGGGGTAGTGCTTTTTGCCCTGCCCATCGGCTCCATGGCCGCCCTGCCTTTTGCAGGTTGGATGGTGACCAACTGGGGCAGCAAGCGCATTGCTACCAACTCGCTGTTACTCTACAGCCTCCTGCTGCTGGCCATAGGCCTGTCGAACAGCATTGTGCTGCTGGTGGCTTCCCTTGTGTTATTCGGTATGGTGGGCAACACCGCCAACATTGCCATCAACACCCAGGCTGTGGGGGTGGAAGCGCGCTACGGCCGCAACATCATGGCCTCCTTCCACGGGCTGTGGAGCCTGGCGGGCTTTACGGCTGCCGGAATCGGCACGTATATGATCGGCCGGTCCATCCTGCCCATCAATCACTTCCTGCTGGTCACCGGCATCCTCCTGGCCGGGGTGGCCGCCGCCTTCCAGTACCTGCTGCCCGCCGAAGAAAAAAGCGCCGATAAGCAGCCCCTGTTTGTAAAACCCGACGCTGCGCTGCTGCGCCTGGGCATCATTGCCTTTTGCTGCATGATCTGCGAGGGCGCCATGTTCGACTGGAGCGGCATCTACTTCCAGAAAGTGGTGGGAGCCGATAAAGACTGGATCGGTGCGGGCTACACAGCCTTTATGTTGACCATGGCCGCCGGCCGGTTCTTCGCCGACGGGATAGTGGAGCGTATTGGCTTTAAAAAGACCATTGTACTGAGCGGCGTGCTGATCGCAGCAGGCCTGGCCCTGGCTGTGCTCTTTCCTTCGCTGCCTGCGGCCATAGCAGGATTCTTTATCACGGGCTTTGGTGTATCCTCCGTCGTGCCGCTGGTGTATAGCGAAGCGGGCCGCTCCGGCAGGATGAGCCCCGGCATGGCGCTGGCCGCCGTATCGAGCATCGGGTTCATCGGCTTTCTCATCGGCCCACCCCTGATCGGGGTAGTGGCGGGTCTTTTCGGACTCCAGATATCCTTTGGCATCGTGGCTTTAATTGGCCTGGGGGTTGCTCTTATGGTTGGTGTTTCCAAAACAAAATAGTGAGGGATGAATACTACCGGTTATATTTATAGACGCTACCCGGCCCTATTGCCGGCGAAAAAAGACAACCTATGAACGCCGAACAATTAAGACTAGCTGCCAACCAGCAACGATCCATAGCCTGTGAACCATGGGGTCCCTACCTGAGCGAACGCCAGTGGGGCACCGTGCGCGAAGACTTCAGCGGCGATGGCAACGCCTGGAACTATTTCCCTTTCGACCAGGCGCACAGCCGCACCTACCAGTGGGGCGAAGACGGGCTGGCCGGCATTTCGGACCGCTACCAAAACCTTTGCTTTGCCCTGGCCCTGTGGAACGGCAAGGACCCAATCCTGAAGGAGCGCCTCTTCGGCCTGCACAACGGCGAAGGGAACCACGGCGAGGACGTAAAGGAGCTGTACTACTACCTCGACAAC
>DASWYM010000113.1:0-4456 GCA_036404975.1 Chitinophagaceae bacterium | reverse complement strand
AGCTATCGGATCCTCCCTGCGGTCGGAATGACAAGGCTGGAGGTGGACAGGGCGCCAGCAGCCTGACAGCAGCGAGAGGAGATTCCAGCCAGCCTGAGGGCAGCGAGCGAGGTTAACGGGATAGCGGGGGCGCCATAAGCCAGGCGGGGGAATGAAAGGGAAACAAGCTCCTCCTGGTAGTAGGTATTTTCTTGCCGTAGCTGGCTGGCAGCTGACCGCTCGCAGCTCTCCGCCCTCCCGCTCTTGCGTGAGCAAAGTCATGTTCGCTTACCGCTCCCTGCTTTACTTTTGATGCGGATCCCGGGGATATATAAGGCGCAGGATATATATAATCCTTTATTTTGCGAACAACCGGTTAAAATGCGTGCGCCCGCGAAGGAAAGGAAAGAATAAAAGCCCTTGCGGGGCTGAAATTATCGATCAGGTTGTAATTTAGAACCGATTGCTATAGAGTGGACCCTTATACTTTATATACCGACAATGACCTGGTGACGCTTCTGGCCCAGGATGACCAGCTGGCTTTCGAGCAGCTGTACACGCGTCATTGGGCCCCCCTGTACCAGTCTGCCTTTTACATTGTACAGGATAGCGATGCCTGCAAGGATATCATCCAGGATGTGTTTGCCTGGCTGTGGGAACACCGCCATACCCTGGAGGTGCAGTCGGTCAAAGCCTACCTGAAGGCGGCGGTCCGGTTCAAACTGGCCAATTACATCCGCTCGGGTCGCGTGCGGGCTTCTTTTTTCGAATCCCTGGCGGGTTTTGCTCCACCGGCCTTGTCGCCGGGCTGCGAAGAGCTGGCGGAAGCCCGCGAGCTGCAGGTCCTTATCCAGCAAACCATCGCCCAATTGCCGCAGAAGTGCCAGGAGATCTTTCGCCTGAGCCGCGAAGAGCGGCTGACCAACCAGGAGATCGCCGAGCGCCTGGGCCTGTCGGTGAAGACGGTGGAAAACCAGATGACCATCGCCCTGCGGCGGCTGCGCAACGGCGTAGAGCCTTATGTGATAGGCACCCTGCTCCTGGTGGTCTTCGGCCGCTAACGTTCCTTCCTTAAAAAAATCTTTCTCTTCTTTAGGGGTTTCTTCTCCCGGCAGTGCCTAAGTAGGTAGCAACCTTCATTTATGACCCAAGAGGAAATCAAAAAGCTGGCAGAACGGATCGACACGGGCACGGCTACCGAGGAAGACATCCTTCTGTACAATCGTATGTTTCATGCGGTGGCCACTGCCGGCGAGGAGTGGCAGGAGGACCTTTATGGGAATAAGGCGGAGCTGGAACGGGCGATGAAGGCCGCCATCTTTGAGCGGGCGGGACTCCGCCGGCCGGTGGTGCGCACCCTGTGGCGGCGCTGGGCGGCCGCCGCGGCCATCGTGTTGCTGATGGGCGCCGGCACCTATTTTCTCTATTCCAACCCGGTCACTTCTGAACAGCCTGCAGCCGCGGCCCCCGCCCCGGCCAACCGGTTTAAAAACGAAGTGGCCCCCGGCCAGCAAGGCGCTATCCTTACCCTTTCCAGCGGCGAGTCGATTGTGCTGGACAGCACGTCCGACGGGGTGCTGGCGCAGGAAGGTGCTGCCGAAGTGTTCAAGCAGGGCGGGCAGGTAATCTATAAAGGGGAGAAGGGTAGCGGCGAGATGCTGTATCATACCATGACCACACCGAGAGGCCGCCAGTATCACCTGGTGCTTGCCGACGGCACGCGGGTATGGCTCAATGCCGCTTCTTCGATCACCTATCCCACCGCCTTTACCGGTACCGAGCGCACGGTCAGCATCAGCGGTGAGGTCTATTTCGAAGTGGCCCACCAGGCCGGCAAGCCTTTCGAGGTGCAAAAGGGCGATGTGCGGGTGCAGGTGCTGGGTACTCATTTCAATGTGAATGCCTACGAAGAAGAAAGTTCGCTGAACGTGACGCTGCTGGAAGGCGCGGTGCGGGTGGTGAAGGGGGAGAAGAGCAGTGCTATAAAGCCGGGCCAGCAGGCGCAGGTACACACAGGGGACCTGCAGGTGGTGAGTGGCGTGAATGTGGACGAGGTGATGGCCTGGAAGAACGGCTCCTTCCGGTTTGGCGGCGCCGACATCGGCAGCATCATGCGGCAGCTGGCGCGCTGGTACGATGTGGAGATTGTTTATAATAAGAAGATAGAGGACCGGTTCTATGCCGAGATCCCACGCGATACGAAGCTCTCCGACGTGCTGAAGGCCCTGGAGCTGACCGGGGAAGTGCGGTTTGGGATCGAGGGGAGGAAGATTGTGATTATGCCGTAGGAGAAGGAATTAGGTCCCGATAGCTATCGGGATGGGAATTAGTAGAGAGAGGGAGTCGGGAGTCTGGAGTCTGGAGTCGGGAGTAGGGAGTAGGGAGTCTGGAATAGGAAGAAGTAAATGGCCGGGCTGCTGTAAAAGGCGGGAGGGCTTCAAATAAGTGGTTAGCCCAACAAAAAGCCGGGTAGTGCGGTAACACTCCCGGCCGGTAAGTAGGGTTAATCGGCTATAAAACGAGGTATGCTTTATTGTTAACCCAACAAAACAAAACTATGCATTTCATTGATTGCTGCTCCCTGCTGAGGTTAAATCGGCGGGGTTATGTAAAAACTCTGTTGATTATGAAGTTGACAGCTATTTTCCTGCTGGCTCTTTCGCTTACCGCTTCGGCTGCGGGTAATGCCCAGCGGGTAAGCCTGGCTGAAAAGAACGCGTCCCTGGAGAAGATCTTCGGGGTGATCAAAAAACAGACGGGCTATACGTTTGTCTACACCGAGAACCAGATCCGGAAGGCCAACAAGGTTTCGGTGAGCGTCAACGACGCTTCGCTGGAGCAGGTGCTGGACCTGTGCTTTGCCGGTCAGCCGCTTTCCTACACCGTGCTCAACAAGATGGTGGTGGTAAAGGAAAGGCAGGTGGCCGTTACAAAACAGGTGGTGTCCACACCGCTTGCCATCCAGGTAACCGGCAGGATCACCAACGAGCAGGGTGACCCCCTGCCCGGTGCCAGTATCTCTGAAAAAGGCACGGGCAACATGACTGCTGCCCGCGAGGATGGCAGTTTTGCCCTTACCGTGGCCGATGCCCGGTCGGTGCTGGTAGTGTCGTTTGTCGGCTATGCCACCCGCGAAATCGTCGTGGGCGCGCAGACCACGATCAACATCGTGCTTTCGGCGGCTACCGCCAGCATGGATGAAGTGGTGGTGACCGCCTTTGGTATCAAGCGGCAGGAGAAGGCCCTGGGCTATTCGGTGCAGGGGGTGGATGGCGACGACCTGCAAAAGGTCAAGGGTGTCGATGTGGGAACTTCCTTAACGGGAAAAGTAGCGGGCCTGATGGTGCGCAACAGTACCGAATTCTCGGCCGCCCCCGATATCCAGATCCGTGGCGAGAACCCGCTGCTGGTGATCGACGGGGTGCCTTATGGCAATATGACTTTACGGGATATTCCATCTGATGATATTGAAAGTATCTCTGTGTTGAAAGGGGCTACCGCCTCCGCCCTTTATGGCTTCCGCGGTGCCAGTGGTGCCATCATGGTGACCACCAAAAAAGGCAGTGCCCGTAAAGGCCTGTCGGTGACCTTCAACAGCAGCTCCATGTTCACGGCGGGCTTCCTGGCGATACCGGAGCTGCAGTCCTCTTTCGGAAGGGTGGTCAATACCGCCACCAATACATATGCCCGGTCGGCCGATGGTGCCTGGGGTGTGCCCCTGGATGGCCGCGAGGTCGTGCAATGGGACCCGGTGTCCAAATCGCTGAAGGCGATGCCTTACCTGCCGGTAGGCGCGAACAATTTCGAAAACTTCCTGGAGCAGGGATATGTGCTCAACAACAACCTGAGCGTGGTGCAGCAGGGCGAGCTGGGTAGCCTGCGGGCCTCGGCCAACTGGGTAAAGAACAAAGGCCAGTATCCGAACTCCATGTTCGACAAGATGACCTACTCGGTTGGAGGGGATATGAAGATCAACAAGTTCACCCTCTCGTCCACCATGGCCTACAATAAGCACTATACGCCCAACAAGGGCTTCAGTGGCTATACAGGTTACGATCCCATGTATGCCCTGCTGATCTGGTCGGCACCCGACTGGGACCTGCGCGACTATAAAGACTACTGGATGGTGCCCAACGAGGTGCAGAACAGCAGTTATACTTCGGGTAACAACAACCCGTATTTCGACCGCTACGAGCGCACCCACGGTGTGAACAAGGATATCTTCAACGGGTCGCTGTCCATGAACTATGATTTCACACCCTGGCTGAAGGCCACCGTCCGCACGGGTTATGACACCTACAGCAACCGCCAGGAGATCAAAGTATCGAAAGGCTCCTTCCAGGGTGCCGGTAGCGCCACGATGATTGTCAACGGTACGGAGGTTTGGGGTGAATCTCAAAAGGGTTCTTATAACCTGGGCCTGGGACGCGGCTACAGCACCAACAACGACCTGCTGGTCTCGGCCAACCAGAAAGTA
>DASWYM010000112.1:0-4883 GCA_036404975.1 Chitinophagaceae bacterium | reverse complement strand
GAGTGTATATCCGCGATGTGTCCGATAAGGAGCGCGACGAAGAGGTGCACCGCATTGCCGAAGAGGTACGAAATAGCGGCACCGAGATGTTGCTGCTGCCCGAAACACTTTCCGCCGCCCGCCACGCCCTGCAGATGAAATGGATCAATAACAGCCAGCTATCGGATGTGGAGGAGGAATGTAAGCGGGATGAGGAGCAGCAGGATAAAGAGAAGTGAGGCAGTTTCTTATTACCGTTCTGCTGCTATCCCCTTTATCCACAATTCATCTATCGCTCTTCGCAATTCAAACGGTTTGAATAAGTAGGCAGGCCCGGCTCTTTCTAATTTTAAGGAGTCCTCACAGGGGACCTTTTATCATTCACCCAAAACTAAAGAGCCATGAACTACACTTATCCCTATACCATTGAGTCTTGCGTAGGCGAGAAACTGGTCTTTACCAAACTGGTACCCGAGGAGGGCGGCGACAAGCTCCTCGTGGAGAACTTTGTCGACCCGGGCTGCGGACCGGTGATGCACACCCACTGGCTGCAGGACGAAAGCCTCACCGTAGTGGAAGGCAGGATCGGATACCAGGTGCAGGGGGGCGAAGAGCAATTCGCCGGTCCCGGCGAGACAGTGCTGTTCCAACGGGGAACACCTCACCGCTTCTGGAATGCCGGTAAGGATTCCCTCCATTGCAAAGGGTGGATCAAGCCTGCCAACACCATCGTCTTTTTCCTTTCCTCGGTCTTCGAAGCACAGAACAAAACCGGCACCGCCCGCCCGGAACTCTTTGATGCCGCCTACCTGCTTACCCGCTATAAGAGTGAATACGACATGGCCGCTATCCCTCCTATGGTGAAAAAGACCGTGATTCCTGCTGTTTACCGGGTGGGGAAACTACTGGGTAAGTACAAGAAGTTCAAAGAAGCCCCCGAACCTGTGACCGGGTAAAACAAAAGAGATACTGTTGCTCATAGGAGTGGTGGTGCACAACATAGGTGGTGGATTGTCCGCTTCATTTACCAATTCGTATCTTCACGCACTGCCTCTCCAATTATTTTTCCTATGGATCCTTATCAAACCACCTTTCAGACCTGGAATAAGATCGCTTCACTTTACCAGGACCAGTTCATGGATATGGACCTTTATAACGATACCTATGACCGCTTCTGCCAGCTGGTGGAAAAGCGCGAGGCAAAGGTGTTCGAGATAGGCTGCGGACCGGGCAACATCACCCGCTATATAAAGTCCCGGCGGCCCGACTTCCAGGTGGATGCTATTGATGTAGCACCGGCTATGATCCAGCTGGCCCGGAACAATGTGCCCGCCGTACGTTTCCACATCATGGACTGCCGCGAGATCGGTAAGATCGAGGACCAGTTCGATGCCATTATCTGCGGCTTCTGCCTGCCCTACTTATCCCAGCCCGACAGTATACAACTCTTTAAGGATAGCGCGGCTTTACTGCACCCTGGTGGTATCGCTTACTTCAGCACCATCGAAGGCGACTACAGCAAATCAGGCTACGAGACCAGCAGCAGCGGCGACCCTTCCTATGTCTATTACTACGAGGAGGCTGACCTATACATGGCACTGGAAGACCAGGGATTTGAAGTAATCGATATCCTGCACAAGCAGTACTCGAAAGGAGATGAAATCTCCACGCACCTGATCTTTATGGCCCGCCGGAAATAAAGAATGTACTTCTATCTTTTTACCATAGCAAACACCCTCTTTAGGAGGGCGTTCGACTATGAATGAAATGAAGAGAATGCTACGCAGGGCGCTTCGCCGTCTTTGCCTTATTGAACTTCGGCGTCACCCCCATGTTGTAGAAGATAAAGGAGTAGATATCGGCCGTGGTCTCCAGGGCCTTCTTAAGGTTGGAAGCACCATGGCCGCTCTTCACGTCCACGCGGATCAGTACGGGGTTGGTACCCTTATACTTCTCCTGCAGGGTGGCGGCATACTTGAACGAGTGGGCCGGCACCACGCGGTCATCGTGGTCGGCGGTGGTGATCAGTACGGCCGGGTAGTTCACCCCTTCCTTGATGTTGTGCATCGGTGAGTAGGCATACAGGTTCTTAAAGTGCGTAGGGTCTTCCGAGCTGCCGTACTCGGCGATCCAGTTCCAGCCAATGGTGAACTTCTGGTAGCGCAGCATGTCCATCACACCCACCTGCGGGATGGCCACCTTAAAGAGGTCGGGGCGTTGGTTGATCACCGCACCTACGAGGGTGCCACCGTTGGAGCCGCCCATTATAGAGAGGTAGTCCTTCGACGTGTATTTCTTATCCACCAGGTATTCGCCCGCCGCAATAAAGTCGTCGAACACGTTCTGCTTTTTCAGCAGCATGCCGGCTTCGTGCCACTTCTCGCCGTACTCGTTACCGCCTCTCAGGTTCACCAGGGCATACACGCCGCCCTGCTCCAGCCAGGCAATGCGCGTGGGCGAGAACGAAGGATAAGAGCCTGCATTAAAGCCGCCGTAGCCATACATCATCGTAGGATTCTTGCCGTTCTTCGGCAGGCCCTTCTTGTACACGATGAACATGGGCACTTTGGTACCGTCCTTCGAGGTAAAGAACACCTGCTCGGTAGTATAGTCTTCGGGCACAAACTTCACCTCGGGCTTGCGGAACACCGTGCTGCTGTTGTTGGCGATATCATACTTGTAGATGGTGGGTGCAAACGTAAAGGAGGTAAAGGTGTAGAACACCACCTTGTCTTCCTTCTTGCCGCCAAAGCCGCCTACCGTACCTGGTGCTGGCATCTTAATCTCGCGCTCCAGCTGGCCGTCGAGCGAGTATACGTAGGCACGGCTGGCCACATCTTTCAGGTAAGTCACAAACAGCTTGTTGCCGGCCGCCGTAAGACCCGAGATGTTCTCCGGCTTCTCGGCAATTACCGTTTTCCAGTTAGCCTTATCAGGGTTGGCCGGATCGATGGATACCACGCGCGTATTCTTGGCCTCGTCGTTGGTCGACACCAGGAAGCGGCCGTTGTGGTCGGTAATAAAGCTGTAGGTATAGTCGGTCACTTCACCGGTCAGGGGCTTAAAGGTCTTGTCGCCGCTGCGGCTGTCCAGGTACCACAGGGCGTTGCCCACTTTACCCTTTCCCCGGTCGTGGATAATCAGGAAGGTATAGCGCTCGTCTTCGGAAGTAGTGGCCAGGTGGAAGCGCTGGGGGTTGGCCTTGTCCTCGTACACGAGGCGGTCCTGGTCCTGCTTAGTGCCTACTGTATGGTAATACACCTGGTGGTTTTCGTTCTTGGTCGATAGCTCTTTACCGGCTTCCGGGGCGGGATAGCGGCTGTAATAAAAGCCGTCTCCCTGCCAGGCCGCACCCGACACTTTTACCCACGACAGCGAGTCGGCCAGCAGTTGCAGTGTGTTCATGTCCATCACCCGGTAGGTGCGCCAGTCGGAGCCGCCGGTGGATTTACCCACCACGGCATACTTGCCGTTCTTCGACAGCGCGAAGGTGGCCAGGGTGGTAGTGCCGTCGGTTGACCAGCTATTGGGATCGATCACTACTTCGGGCTTGCCCTCCAGTCCTTTCTGGCGGTAAAGCACGCTTTGGTTCTGTAGCCCATTGTTCTTGTAGTAGTAATAGTATTCGTTGTTGCGGAAGGGAGCGCCGTACTTTGGATAATCGTTCAGCTCCTCCAGTCGCTGCAGCCACTGGGCCCGGTAGGGGATCTTATCGAGGTAGCCAAAGGTGACCTTGTTCTGCTCCTCCACCCAGGCCTTGGTATCGGCACTGTGGTCGTCTTCCAGCCAACGGTAGGGATCAGCCACTTTGGTGCCGTGGTAGTCGGTCACCGTATCCACTTTGCGGGTAGTGGGATAGGTCCATTTCCCGGTTTGTTGTGCTATCAGACTGAAGGGAATAAATAACAGGAGTGCAAGCCATGTTTTTTTCATGATGCAGAGTATTTGGTATATATTAAAGTTAAGGGTTATACTACTATCTTAAAAGCTCTAACGCGTTAAGCAAGGGGTAATTGTATATATACGGGTATTCTAGCTTAGTGATGAGCTATAAAGCCTTATAGGCAATGGCATGTATGATGTCAATTTATGAATAGAGGATAAATGCCCAGTTAGGGGCTACTTGTTGGTAGAAGATCATCTTAAACGAAAACCATATGCCATAGGTGCTACCTGTAAATAATAGGATACTATCACACCTGTAGGCAAGATCCTGATACTTTACAGGTACCCCCCTACCGGGGGAAGTTTCGCTGTATTGATTGTTTACTACTACAAACAGGTAGCCCCTACGGGGCAGAGTGTCCGATTACCTAATCCCTAATTCCCATTCCGATAGCTATCGTAAACTAATTCCTTCGCTCCTACTCCAGCACCAGCGCCAGCACGCAAAACGCATCTATTATTAACAGCGCCAGCGACAGCTCCTTCCACTTCCCCACGGCCAGTTTGATGGCCGTCCAGCTCAGGAAGCCCCAGATGATGCCCTGGGTGATGGAATAGGAGAAGGGAATGATGACCATAGCCAGGAAAGCGGGGATGGCATCATCGAGCTTCATCCAATTGATGCGCACAATGGGGCGGAGCATAAAAGCGCCTACCAGCACCAGTGCGGGGGCGGTGGCAATGGCGGGCACCATGCTTAGTAAAGGAGCCAAAAACAAGAAAGGAAGGAACAAGAGGGCAGCAACAACGGCTGTTAATCCTGTGCGGCCACCCTGCTCGATACCAACCGCCGATTCCACGTACGCCGTGCCGGGCGAGGAGCCTACCAGGCCCGCCAGCGTGGTGGCCACTGCGTCGGTCACCAGGGCGCGCTTGATGTTGCGCGGGTTGCCGTGCTCGTCCACCAGGTGGGCGGCTTCGGCCAGGCCTACCAGGGTGGATAAACTATCAAAGAGGTC
>DASWYM010000111.1:0-3926 GCA_036404975.1 Chitinophagaceae bacterium | reverse complement strand
CTTCCTACAAAGACGTGGATGCCGTGGTGCTGGAAAGCGACGGCAGCCTCACGGTAATTCCAAACGTCGTGGAGCTGGACAACGATACCCTGCGAAGATTAGGCAAGCCGGCACAGGTGGTTACCTAATCTTTTGCACCTTTGCAGCGCTGTTCCTGCACTTGGTTGGCATTCTGCAGGGAAGGTCTGTCTGCTGCTGCACCAAAAAACCAGTCCATGAAGGCAACACTCCACACCCTGCAACGCCGGGGTCATATATTGATGAAACGGTTTGTCAGCAACCAGATCTGGAACAACTTCCTGCGGTCTTTTCCTTTCTGGATCGCTTCGCTGCTCACCGGCCTGCTGGCCGTAGGCTATGCCCTGCTGTTCAGTGTGGCCGAAAAAGGCACGCAATACGTTTTTCATAACTATCCCCTGGCCCTCTTCGCGCTGACGCCCCTTTGTTTCCTTCTCGCCTGGTGGATCGTCCGGCAGTGGGCGCCAGGGGCCAGGGGCAGCGGCATCCCGCAGGTGATGGCGGCCATCGAGCTGGCCACACCGGCCCATAGTGGCAGGATCGGTAAGCTGCTGAGCCTCCGCATCATCGTGGTCAAGATCATGTCCAGCATCACTATGGTACTGGGGGGCGCGGCGATAGGCCGTGAAGGTCCTACCATACAAATTGCCGGCTCCGTTTTCTATGTCATCAACCGGTGGCTGCCCGCCCGCTGGCCCAAGCTCTCCGACCAGAGCTATATCCTGACCGGCGCCGCCGCCGGGCTGGCGGCGGCATTTAATACACCACTTGGCGGGGTGGTGTTTGCCATGGAGGAACTGGCGCGGATCCATATCCGCTATTTCCGCACGGCCCTCTTTTCCGCCGTCATCATTGCCGGGCTCACCGCCCAGGGCATCCTGGGACCCTACCTCTATATAGGCTACCCGAAGGTGAGCGGCGCGCACTTTACCCTGTTCTTTATGGTGGCACTCACCGCCGTGCTGGCCGGCGCAGGTGGCGCCGTGATGAGCCGCCTGATCCTGGCCCTGCTGCGCTGGCGCAACGCCCTGGCTTCCGGGTGGAAGAACGTGCTGTACCTGCTGGCCTCCGGGCTCGTGGTGGCGGCCATCGCTTATTTTTTGAACCCCGAGATCCTGGGGTCGGGAAAGGAATTGATGACCCGCGTGTTGTTCACCACTCAAAAGCACGAAGAGTGGCACGGCGCCGTGCTGCGGATCCTGGGCCCGGTGCTCGCTTTTGGCACCGGGGCGGCCGGGGGCGTCTTTGCCCCGTCGCTGGCGGCCGGTGCCAGCCTGGGCGCCTATGCCGCTTCGCTGCTCGAGGTGAGCGGCGCCAACGCCAACATCCTGATCCTGGGCGGCATGGTGGGCTTCCTGACCGGCGTTACCCGCACGCCCTTCACCTCGGCCATCCTGGTGCTGGAGATGACCGACCGCCACAGCATCATCTTTCACCTGCTGCTGGCCGCCCTGGTGGCCCAGGTGGCCGCCTTGCTCATCGACCGCCACTCGTTTTACGACCACCTGAAAAAGCAGATCCTGCAGGCAGAAAAACCGGCAACGACACCAGCAGTGCGGCAGGGTGAGTGAGAAACGGGGAGCTTGGAAAAAACCACAGAGGCCGCAGCGAACCGCAGTGCTCTCCGGCCTTACAAATTTCTCTTCCCAACGATCAAAAGCTCGAAACTCGTAGCTCGCAGCTCTCCCAGTTTATAGCCCCACCTTGCTTGTCGGTACAGCTCGCAGCTGGAAGCTCGCAACTCGTAGCTCGTAGCTCGTAGCTCGTAGCTTCTCTTTACATATTCATCAGGTCGATCATAAGGTTGAAGGAATCGATGGAAGAAGGATTATTGATCTTAAAGGGCTTCACAATATAGCCCGACACGCCCAGCTGCCGGGCCTTGTCGCGGTCCACCCTTTCTTCAGAGGTCGTTACCACAAAGCACTTGAGCGCCTTCCAATCCTCCCGGCCGCGAATAACGGACAACAACTCCAGTCCATTCATTTTCGGCATATTGATATCGATCAGCACCACATCGGGTAATTTTCCACCCTGCTCCCCCCGTACTTCCAGCTGGCCAATAGCTTCCTCGCCATTGGTGGCCACCTGCATATGATACTGGAGCCCCATCTTGTCCAGCGTCCGTTTGATATCCAGCGTATCGAGGTAATCATCTTCTACCATGAGAATGTCTACTACTTTCATATGTACTTATTTAGACCAGGTAAATGTAAACGATGCTCCTTCACCGGGGGCGGAAACCAGGGTGATGCGTTCTTTGCGGTCGTCGAGGATTTTTTTGACAATCGCCAGCCCTACCCCTGTACTTTCAAAGCGATCCCTTTCCTGCAGCGTTTGAAAGATCACGAAAATCTTGTCGTGGTAGGCCTTTGCAATTCCCGGACCATTGTCGGTGATGGTAAAATGGTACCGCCCTTCCTCTTCGCGGCAACGCACGGTCACTTTTCCCTTTTCCTTGTCGCTGTATTTTACCGCGTTGGAAAGAAGGTTGGAAAATACCTGCACCAGCGGGATCTTTTCGGTATAGAGTACCGGCAGGGGGTTGGGCAGCACGATCTCGGTGGAGGAGTCCACGTAGATGCTCTCCTTCACCTCGCCGATCAACTCGCCCACATCCACCCGTTCTTTGACCACCTGCTCTTTCCCGATGCGGGAGTACATCAGGATGCCCCCGATGAGGTTCTCGGCCCGCCGTATGCGTCCTTTAATGAGTCCCAGGTACTCTGTTACTTTTGGCGACAGCTCGCCGCTGTGATCCTCTTCGATCCACGACACCACGTTATCGATCCCTCTCAGCGGCGCCTTCAGGTCGTGCGAGGCGATGTAGGCATACTTATCCAGCTCTTCGTTCTTTCGTTTGAGTAGCGAAATATTCTCCTGCAGCACGCTGGCCATGTGGTCCAGCGAGTGGGACAGCTGGCTCAGCTCGTCGTTGGACCGATCCGTTATGGACACGGTATAATTACCCCGCGCGATCTCATTGGCCAGGTGCACCATTTTACGAATGCGCCTGGAGATATGGCCGGCGAGGAAGACGGCAATCAGCAACCCCACCACTACCGACAGGGTGGTCAGCAGGAAGGAGATGTCTTTGGTGCGTTGTTCCGAAACGTTCAGCACGGCACGCCGGTAGTCGCGGTTGCGGTATTCCTGGTTATTGAACTGGGTGAAAGCCTCGCTGAGCTGCTGGTTGATCCGCTCTTCCTCGCGTACCGCCTGCTCTTCGCGGTACAGCAGATTAAAGTCTTTCTGGTCTTTGGCCGACCGGTACGACATCACTTTCGCCAGGCGCAGCGGGTTGGCGTATTCCTCGATCCACCGCTGGTGAAAGAGCGCGATCTGATCCAGGTAGCGCCGCTGCGAAGTGTCCGCCACGAGGGACTCCAGTTCCTTCAGGATCGCCCGGTTATCATTGATGGCCGAGTCGGTGGACTGGATGAAGAGCTGTTCGCCTGTCAGCAGGTAGCCCCGCAAGCCCCTTTCCATGTAGAGGATGTTGCGCTGCAGGCGGTTGCTGAGCCTGATGACCGAGGTGGACCGGGAGAGGTATTCCGCATTTTCGCGCACCTCCTTCGATTGCCTCAGGTTGATCAGGGTCGTGGTGGAAAAGGCGACCAGGATAAACAGGAAACTAAAAAAAATCAAATGGGCAATCTTCATAAACTGGTAAGGGTGTAGGGTTGCGTCAATACCTGACCGGCAGAGGCCAGCAGGTCCTCTTCCCGGGATTCAGCGCAAAGGTATAGAGGTAGCTCCTAAACGACAGCAAGGGATACCGTTTTTGCCGGGCCCGGCAGTATCCGTCTACAGGCTGAAGAGCAATAGAATAAGGCCGCGATAGAACAATGCGAAGTTTACGTGTTACCGGCTGTTGGAAGGACGGCGGCCCCTGCCTTGAAGCTTTG
>DASWYM010000110.1:0-4216 GCA_036404975.1 Chitinophagaceae bacterium | reverse complement strand
CCTTTACCCGCTCCTGTATAGGGGAGCGGAAGAGGGGCTGCAGGGGAGCCGAAAAGAGGCGGCAGAGCGGAAGAAGAGTAGCCTTTGGCAGGAGGTTTCCCGGCCCTGCTGCAGTCAGGGGGGCGTGACCTATAGGGAATATACCGTTGTCATCCTGGAAGGATCTGTGGTGGCAGTAGAATGACTAGTTCCGAAAAGGGCAGGGGCTATCCTTAAAGGCTATAGATGTTTATGAGCGCAGCCCGCGTACAGAACTGCCCCTGACGGGGCAGGAATCCTCCTGGGTGGTGGGCTTCCTACAAAGCAGGAGCCCCTGACGGGGTTCGGGTGCCCTCTGGTGCAGGCATTCTTTACAGGTGGGTTGGCGCGTAGGGTGTTGCCCCTGCGGGGCAAGGTTCCCTAAACTAATGGCTTGCTACCAACCCGTGGCCCCAGCCGGGGCCGGGAGGGCCCTCATTGGCTAATTGCCCCATTGTCGATCCCGATAGTTATCGGGAGGCTAATTGACCCGTTGATCTGCTTGCAGCTTGTAGCTTGTGGCTTGAAGCTTCTGCCACTTATTTCCTTTCTTTGCGGCTCAAACAGGATATCCATGTGGAAGACATTAGGTGAACGCATTTTACGGTACCGCTATAGCTTACTGGCGATCTTAGGGGTGGTGACGGGGTTTATGGCCTGGCAGGCCAGCCAGGTGCAGCTGAGTTACGACTCCGGCAAGGCCATCCCTACCGACAACCCCAAGTACAAGATGTACCAGGAGTTTCGCCGCCAGTTTGGCGAGGACGGCAATATGGTGGTCATCGGGGTGCAGACCGATAAGTTCTTTCAACAGGATTTCTTTAACGACTACCGCGCCCTGCAGCAATCCATTAAAGGCATCAAGGGCGTGGAGGACATCCTGTCGGTGCCCACGGCCGTTACCCTGGTGAGCAATCCCGAAACCCAGAAGCTGGACGCGCAGCCCATCTTCGGCACCACAGCCGCTTCGCAGGCCGGGATTGACAGCAGCGCCCGCACGTTCCTCAACCTGCCCTTCTACCGCAGCCTGCTCTATAACCCGCAAACGGGGGCCTGGCTGATGGGGGTGCGGGTGAACCGGGACATACTGGCCTCCAAAGGCCGCATCGCGGTGATCAATGCCATCGTGGAAAGGAGCGAGGCCTTCGGGGCAAAGCACGGCACGGAGATGTACCTTAGTGGCCTGCCGCTGGTGCGTACGATGATGGCGACCCGCCTGGAGCAGGAGATGCGGTGGTTCACGGCCGGCTCGCTACTGCTGTCCACGCTGATCCTCCTGCTGTTTTTCCGCTCGGTGAGCGCTACCCTGCTGTCGCTGGGGGTGGTGATCATCGGGGTGCTTTGGAGCTTTGGCACCATTCATCTTATGGGCTACAAGATCACCCTGCTCACCGCGGTCATTCCGCCGCTGGTGGTGGTGATCGGCATACCGAACTGTATTTACTTCCTCAATAAATACCACTCCGCCTGGCGCGAAACGGGCGACAAGCGTAAGGCGCTGGTGCAGATGATTGCCAAGATGGGGGTGGTGACCCTGTTCTGTAATATTGCCGCCGCTATCGGCTTTGCCGTCTTTGCCCTCACCAGCAGCGAGATCCTGCAGGAGTTTGGCGTGGTGGCGGGCATCAACATCATGGCGCTGTTCTTTATCTCGCTGGTGCTCATCCCGGCGGTGCTCAGCATGCTGAAGGAACCGAAGCCGCGCCACCTGAAGTACCTCGACAACCCGCGGCTGCAGCGCTGGCTCGACCGCCTGGAGCTATGGTCGATCAACCACCGCAAGACCATTTACATTACCACCGCCATTGTGCTGGCCGTTTCCATCGCCGGGCTGACACGCCTGCAAAGCGTGGGCTACGTGGTGGACGACCTCCCCAAGACCGATAAGCTGTATACCGACCTGAAGTTCTTTGAGCGCCACTTCAACGGGGTGATGCCGCTGGAGATCATCGTCGACACCCGCCGCAAGTACGGCGCCACGCGCAACCTGGCCAACCTGGAGCGCATCGACTCGCTGCAGCAATACCTGGCGCAGCGCCCCTACATCGGAAAGCCCCTGAGCATTGCCGAGGGGTTGAAGTTTGCCAAACAGGCCTTTTTCCTGGGGGACAGCGTCAACTATTCGATGCCCTCCGAGTTCGACCTGCCGGCCCTGGCCGGCTACCTCAATATGGGGGGTGGTGGCGGCGAAGGCGGGGCCCAAAGCTCCTTCACCCGCCTGGTGGCTTCGTTTATGGACAGCACCCGCCAGAAAGCCCGCATTTCGGTGAATATGCAGGACGTGGGCAGCGAACGCCTGCCCTTTATCCTGGACTCCATCCAGCGGAGGGCCGAGAACCTGTTCAACAGCGACAGCCTGCAGTACCAGGCCTATATCGACAGTATGAGTAAGGTGGTGCCGGCCGACAGCCTGGAGACCCTTATTGATTCGGGTCAACTGGAGCGCCGCGCCAACATCCAGCTGACGGGCACTTCGGTGACCTTCCTGGAGGGCAGCCGCTATATTATCAACGGCTTAAAGGAAAGCATCTTCTGGGCCTTCCTGCTTATTGCCCTGGCCATGCTCTACCTGTTCCGCTCGGTGCGCATCCTGCTTTGCTCGCTGCTGCCCAACGTCATTCCCCTGGTGATCACCGCCGGGGTCATGGGCTGGGTGGGGGTGCCGCTGAAGCCTTCCACCGTGCTGGTGTTCAGTGTGGCCCTCGGGATCGCCATCGATATTACCATCCGCTTTTTGGTCAACTATAAGCAGGAGACGAAGCTTACCTCCGATATCCAGCAGAACGTGATCAAGACCATTCACTCCACGGGGCTGAGTATTATCTATACCTCCATTGTGCTGACCGCGGGCTTTGTCATCTTTTGTTTCAGCGGCTTTGGCGGCACGCAGGCCCTGGGCTGGCTTACCTCGCTGACGCTGGTGGTGGCCACGGTGGCCAACCTGGTGCTGTTGCCGGCATTGATTATTACACTGCTGCGGGGGAGGAGGAAAGTTTAAGGTTTAAGGTTTAAAGTTTTGAGCTGCGAGCTGCGAGCTTCGAGCAATAATAGGTTGGGCCCCGGCAACGGGGCTCCTTTGTTGTGTGCAGAAGACGTGTATGGTGGTGTGTCGCATACGCATTTAATTACATCTATTACTTTGTGTTAGGTATTATATATACGAGTAAAGGTTACCGAAAAAAATATTAAGAGAATGTTAGGTTTTTTTTAATTCTCGTGTATATTCGAGCAGCATAAAAGAAAGAGATGCTGTCTTTCATCAATTAATAGGACCGTTTATCCCATTCTGTGGGACCCCCGATACCTTAGGAAACCAGTTGAACGTAGCGAACAATTAGTCTACATAAACACAAAATGCACATGAGGAAACTATTACTGCTCTGCGTAGCGGTGCTCCTGACTATTATGTCATGGGCCCAGCGCACTATAACCGGCAGGGTTATAGATGACAAAGGATCTCCAGTTCCCAACGTCTCCATCACCATCCGCGGCTCCAACGTGGGTACCGTCACCGGTCCCGATGGAACCTATTCGCTGAACGTACCGGCTGCCGGCAAGGTGCTGGTATTTTCGGCCGTGGACATGTCGACCCGCGAGGTAACCATCGGCAGCCAGTCCAGCGTGGATGTGGCCCTGGCGGCGGTGGACAAAAGCCTCCAGGAAGTGGTGGTAGTGGGGTATGGTACCCAGAAAAGAAAAGAGGTGACTTCGAGTGTGGCCACCGTTAAAGGTTCAGACGTAGCCCAGAAGCCGGTACAGAGCTTTGAACAAGCCCTGGGTGGTCGTGCCGCCGGTGTTCAGATTACCGTGCCTTCAGGCGTGCTGAACGCGCCCCCGGTGTTCCGGATCCGTGGTACCAACTCGCTTTCACTGAGTTCTTACCCGCTGATCGTGGTGGACGGAGTGCCTTCTTTTAGTGGCGATTTCTCTTCTACCAATGCCGGCGGCAACGCCCTGGCCAATATCAACCCCAATGATATCGAGAGCATCGATATCGCCAAGGACGCTGCCGCTACCGCCATTTATGGTAGCCGTGCCGCCAACGGCGTGGTGTTCATCACTACCAAGAAAGGTAAGGTGGGCAAGCCGCGTGCCAGCTATAACGGTTCTGTGGGCTGGTCGGAGCCTATCCGCCTGCCCGACATGATGGATGCTTTCCAGTACACCGATTATAAGAACCTGGCGGCTTCCAATAACC
>DASWYM010000109.1:0-2922 GCA_036404975.1 Chitinophagaceae bacterium | reverse complement strand
ACCGGCATCAGCAGTATATCGCCCAGGTCGCCGATGCCCGTGCCGCTCAAATGGGTGTGGGAAAAACCTACGATGGTGGAATCGCTATAGTGATAGCCGGAGCACCAGTCCCAGCCCTGCGACATGTTGACGGGCCCCAATTGCACCGCACCAAAAGGCGTATTGGCCCCTACGAACACATGACCATGATTACTGGATCCGATAAAGGGATCCACAAAACGGGTAAGCCCTTGCGGCGATGGCAGCTTCTGTTGACTGCTTTTCTGCTGCGCCCCTGACGACAGAGTCAGCAATACAAAAACCAATGCCCAGCCGTAGCGGCCGGCCTGATAACGCAATCTTCTATGAATAGGATTCATTTGTAATCTTTAAATCGTTTTAGGTATGGAAGTAGACGCCTTTTGAAGCACCTGCAATACTTCTTCGGTCACAGAGCCAAACAGTGAAATGCCGGCTGCACCATTCTGCAGGGCGTATTGGATCCCCTGCTGCAATTCGGTGGTGTTTTGAAAATCCGCAGGTATAATCCCGCATACAATGGAAACTTTTGGCGGAGTGCCCGCACACCTTCCTGCACAGCATCTCCTATCCAGGCCACTCCTTCCTTGTAAAAGCCGTGGTAGATCATGGGACATACTCCGGAGAGATTCCAGGCTACCCAGTCCTGCCGCACAATGCGACGCGCTACTTCCGGTGTGGGAAATACGGCTGCCGTTATCGGCTTTTTGTAGGATTGTGCTATGGCTGCCAGCCTGTTGACCACTTTAGTTACGGCGTTGTACCGGAATAATCTCCAGGAGAGGTTTTCTTCGGGATATTCTACCTCTTTTATTTGAACGCCGCGCCATTCCTTGAATTTGAATTGGCAAACAGGGCAATAGCAGTAGTCGTATTCGGGTAACTCTCTTGTCTGCTCTATTTTGTATTTGTCCCACAGGTTCACCGGAAGGATTACATCGCAGAACCGAACATAGTCCAGGTGAATACCGTCCACGTAGTCTTTATCCAGGACATCGCGAACCTGTCCTTCCAGGTATTGGGCCACCTCTTCGCGAGAGGGACACAGCCACCGGTAGTAATTCACATAGGGCGGTTTGTCTGCGCACGACTCTCCCTTGCGGTTTACGGAATACCACTCGGGATGAGCCTGCAGCAGTGACTGCTCTCCCCTGTTCAGGGTCCACATCCAGCGGTGCGCCTCCAGTTTTTGCTGTTTTGCAGCGCGGAAGTGCTTCTCACTGTCCGCTTCAAAAAAGATCCCGCGCACACCCGCCGCATAATAACGTTTATATAGCTCTCTCAGGTTCTCATCACTATCCTTAGGATCAGGGCGAGTCCACACCCAATGCTTCCATCCCTTCTTTTTCCCGGATGCAGGACGTTCGCTGGCCGAAGCCAGGGTAGGCAGCGACACGGATGCGCCGGCCAGCACACTGTTGATCAGGAAGTTTCTTCTGCTCGTCATAATGTCTTTACTTTTTGTTGCACCTGGCCTTCTTCATTAAGGATCCATACCTTTTGACCGTCCTCAATGGACACCGAGAACTGCCGGCTGGTACGCTCCAGTTTCAGCTGGTTGGGTTTTCCTTCCACAGTCACATGAGGTGTTGTAAAACCCAGGTCCTTTAATGAGGAAGCATAGGTGCGGTGTTCGGATAAATATTTTTTCTGGCGGTAATACACCAACCACAGGTACTGCTTTCTGGCCTCTTCGTAAGGAAGCTTAAAAGGCGCTCCTGCCTCGCTCTTACGGGTGAACTGCAGGTATCCCCAGCGCTCCGGGTAGTGCATATTGATCACGCCCTGGGGCGACCATACCCAATTGCGCTCAGGAAGCCGGGCACCTTTCTCATCCTTTTTCACCCGGTACGCACCATCATTTAATTCCACCTCCCATTGCACCCTGGAAAAGTTGATGCGCCAGAGCTCGCCTTCGTGGGGCGCCCTCCATCGGTTTCCCATAAAGATTGACCGGAAGGGTATGGCCAGTTCCACGGTCCAACTGCTGTCTTTATCCATAGGGTCATTGAGTGTACCCTGTACTTTAACGGCGGATCTGAGCCCGGCCATATCATAGCCAATTAATGCCCCCACTCCATTGCGGTAAGGTTTCGCCATAAATAAGTCGAGCACGGTGTTCAGGGCATTTACTTCTACTTCGAAATAGTGATGCGTATCATTGTCGGGGTCAAGGAAGACCTCAAAGTCGTTGTCGTAATAGATAATGTCGTCCCGGTTCGTTAGTGTACCCCACACGTGGGGCTCTTCCATCCGTGCTGCTATAAACAGGCAGGTATCGTTCCACAGCATCTTTACACGCGTATCCCAGTACGGTAGTGGCTTTCCCTTACCTTCTATATCGACAAAGCTTTCGGTCCAGGGAGCCTGCTGCCAGACCGCCTCATCGATAGCTCCATCAATGACCGGCGCCTTGCGGGTAAAGGGTGCGGAATATCCTTTGGGTACTGTAAATAGTGATTCAAGACCTTTAAAAGAGACCTGCGCCCTGCCTTCGATGCTACCCAGCAAAAGGACTGCTATCAGCAGATACGCACCTGAATTAAAAAGAATCTTAAGGTAATTGATCATTTATAGTTGTTGGTCTTTCAAAAGAAATGGGAATAAAGCCATAGGACCCGAGGTATTATCACTTTCCTGTCGCCAGTTCTGTCTCTTTAAGGCTCCAATTGTGGTCAAAAAAGCCTGCAAGCTTAACGCCATCTGCTCCCGACTGCAACATTTGCAGGTTAAAGATCATAAAGTCGGGAAAGCCACTGGCCCCGGCAAAATACTGGTTGGCATTGGCTGCATTCATCCCCTTTACTCCGGTGCCGCTCACAACTCCTACCGACGCTATTGCCGAACTGCGGATGGGCCATACAAAGTAAGCACCCAGGTCATCACCTGTCCAGGTTTTGCTGC
>DASWYM010000108.1:0-1551 GCA_036404975.1 Chitinophagaceae bacterium | reverse complement strand
GCCGCAGCACCTCCAGCCGCGGACTGGCCTCCGCCAGCAAGGCTACCCGCGAGCGTGTAGCGAAAAAAGGAGGAGAAGCTTCCCGCGGGGGTGGACGCTCTTCTTCGTCCTCATCGGGCCGCGGCAGTTCCTCAGGAAGGAGCCGTTAATTAAGAAAGGATAAGATCAAATAAAAGACAAAGACCTGTGCACTTACCAGCCCACAGGTCTTTGTCTTTTTATAGGAAGTCAGTTCGTACCACCTAATTCCTAATCCCTAATTCCTAATTCCTATCACTCCGGCTGCGCCATTGCTCCCAACGTAGCCATCATCCCTATACCCGTTTCAATAGCCGCTTCATCGATATTGAACAGGGGGGTATGCACGCCGGCGGTTATGCCTTTGGCCTTGTTGGCCGTTCCTAACCTAAAAAAGCAACCGGGGATCTGCTGCACGTAATAGCCAAAGTCTTCAGCCCCCATGCGGATCTCGGTTTCCTGCACCCTTTCCTCGCCCATGTACTGCTCCGCCAGCAGGCGGCCTTTCGCGTTGAGCGCTTCGTTATTATAGACGCAGGGATAGCCCACATCGATGTGCAGGTCCACTTCGGCGCCCATGGCTTCCACCAGGTTCAGCGTATGGCGGCGGATCAGGTCGTGCGCCTTGAAGCGCCAGGCTTCGTCCATCGCACGGAAGGTGCCCATCAGCTTTACTTCGCTGGGGATGACGTTGGTGGTAAAGCCACCCTGGAACGAAGTAATGGAAAGTACCGAAGGCGAGAGCGGGTCGAGGTTGCGGCTGATGATCTGCTGCAGGCTTACCACCAGGTGCGAGGCTACCAGGATGGTGTCCACCGTGAGGTGAGGGGCTGCAGCGTGACCGCCCTTGCTGTGGATGGTGATATAGATCTCGTCGGCGGAGGCCATCACTTTGCCGGAGCGGAAGCTAAGGTTGCCCACTTCCAGCTGCGGGTTCACGTGCAGGGCAAAGATGCCCTGGGGCCTGGGATTGTCCAGCACGCCTTCCTTGATCAGCAGGCTGGCCCCGCCGGGGTTCTTCTCCTCGCCCGGCTGGAAGATCAGTTTCACCGTGCCGTACCACTGGTCGCGCGTCTCCGAAAGGATGCGGGCGGCCCCCAGCAGGCAGGTGGTGTGCACATCATGGCCGCAAGCGTGCATCACGCCGGGGCGGGTCGATTTATAGTCAATGTCGTTTTGCTCGGTAATGGGCAGGGCGTCCATGTCGGCGCGCAGGGCCACGATGCGGGAGCCGGGATTGCGACCCTCGATGAGGCCAATCACACCGGTTTCAGCTTTTACTTCAAAGGGAACTCCATAATCGGTGAGCTTCTGCTGCACAAACTTCGAGGTCTCGTACTCCTGGTAGCTCAACTCGGGATGGGCATGCAGGTAGTGACGGATCTCAATATATTCCGGGGCATAGGACTTTGCCAGGTCTTTTATTCTTTCCAGGATCATAGAATGGTGAATGGAGGACAAAAGTGAGCCGAATCGGTGGAAAATCCCAAATAATTGTGGGCAATGAGTGAGGAGTAATGAGTGATGAAGGGA
>DASWYM010000107.1:0-11903 GCA_036404975.1 Chitinophagaceae bacterium | reverse complement strand
GAATTGGAAGGATGGAAGATCTCTACAGTAGGTGATGATATTGCCTGGATCCACAAGAGCCCCGAAGGCCACCTGATGGCCATCAACCCCGAAAGCGGTTACTTTGGCGTGGCTCCCGGTACCAACTATAAGACCAACCCCAACGCTATGGAGTCCATCAAGGCCAATACCATCTTTACCAACGTGGCGCTGACGCCTGATGGCGATGTATGGTGGGAAGGTTTGACCCCCGAAGCTCCAGATGGCCTGATCGACTGGAAAGGCAAGCCCTATGATCCGAAAAGCGGAGCACCGGCAGCCCACCCCAACGCCCGCTTCACGGCACCGGCTTACCAGAACCCGGCTATTGACAATGCCTGGGATGCTCCCGAAGGTGTGCACATTGAAGCCTTCATCTTTGGTGGCCGACGCAGCACCGTAGTGCCACTGGTATGCCAATCGTTTAACTGGAACTTTGGCGTTTACGCCGCCTCTACCATGGGTAGCGAAATGACCGCCGCCGCCTTCGGTGAAGTAGGTAAGGTGCGCCGCGATCCTTACGCGATGCTGCCATTCATGGGTTACAACATTGGCGATTATATCAACCATTGGCTGCAGTTTGGCCGCGACCTGCCCAACGCTCCCCGCATCTTCTCGGTGAACTGGTTCCGTAAGGATGAGAACGGCAAGTTTGCGTGGCCTGGCTTTGGTCAGAACATGCGCGTGCTGAAGTGGATCGTACAACGCGTGAAAGGTGGTTGCGCTTCTGCGGTAGAAAGCCCCATCGGCTGGGTTCCCCGCTACGAAGACCTCGACTGGAGAGGCCTGGAAGACTTTACCCGCGAAGACTTCGCTAAGGTGATGACCGTTGACCGCGAGCCCTGGAAGCAGGAGCTGCTGGGTCACGAGGAACTGTTCGAGAAGTTCTACGACAAGCTGCCTAAAGAGTTCCTGTTCATGAGGGAATTATTACTGTCCTCCCTGTGGCGCTCTCCTGAGCATTGGGGACAGCAACCGGAATGAATATAGAGAAAACTGCAACTTAGGAATAACCCTACCGCTGAAAAGGGTAGCGGTTATTCCTTTTCCATTCCTACAGACTGAAAAACATCAATTCCCTTTATGAAATGGCTACTTGATCTATTTAACGACCATTCCACGATTGTATATGTGATCCTGGTATACTCGCTCGTGATTGCCGCCGGGGTTTTGCTGGGAAAGCTGGCGGTGAAGGGTGTGAGCTTTGGTATTGCGGGTGTGCTGTTTACCGGCATCCTGGTAAGCTACCTTGGCTTTAGCGTAGAGAAAGAGATCCTGGAGTTTATCCGTGAATTTGGTCTTATCCTGTTTGTGTATACCATGGGATTGCAGGTAGGCCCGGGTTTTTTTGCCTCCATGCAAAGCCAGGGACTGAAGCTGAATGCCATCGCGGTGCTCACCGTATTGTGCGGGGCCGCCGTGGTAGTGGTGCTGTTTTACGCCATGCATATACCCATGCCTGTGCTGGTGGGCCTCATGTCGGGGGCGGTGACCAACACACCCGGCTTGGGTGCCGCGCAGCAGACATTAAGAGACCTGGCCGTAACGAACCCCGAACTGGCCAATCTTCCACCAATTGGTACCTATTATGCCCTGGCTTACCCCGGTGGGGTGTTGGGTATAATCCTGGTGATGATCATCACCAAACTGGTGAACCGGGTGAATGTGGAGCAGGAAAACCAGCTGCTGGCCAAAAAGAACACCAAGCGTCAGCCGCGCCCGGCCACCATTACCCTGCAGGTGAAGAACCCCTCCATCATCGGGCGGCCCGTGCAAACCCTCTTCGATACGCTGCAGTCCAACTTCGTGGTCACCCGTGTGGGCCACGACAACGATGTGAGCTTTGCCACTAAGGAAACCGTCCTGCACAAGGACGACGTGATCCTGGTAGTGGCCAACCCGCGCGATTTCCACCGCCTGCGCACGCTGGTGGGTACGGAAAGCAACGTGGACCTGGTGAAGGACGGTGCTTCCTCGCTGGTGTCGCTCCCGGTGCGTATCACCCACAAGGAAGTGTGTTCCAGGCCCCTGGCCGAGCTGGATACCATTAACAATTACGGTGTCACTGTTACCCGCGTAACGAGAGCCGGTATCGAGTTTATCCCTTCGGGCAATACCCGCCTGCAATTCGGCGACGTGGTGCGCGTGGTGGGTGAGGAGAAGAACGTAGAAAGCCTGACGAAAGACTTCGGTAACTCCGACCGCAAGCTCAAGGAGCCGCACATCGCAGGCCTCTTTGTGGGCATTGCCCTCGGGGTGATCGTGGGCTCCATTCCCTTCTTTATCCCGGGGGTGTCCACCCCCGTGAAGCTGGGGCTGGCCGGCGGGCCACTGATCGTGGCGATCCTGATCAGCCGCTATGGCAGCCTGTTCCCGCTGACGTCTTACGTATCGCAAAGCGCCAACTATATGGTGCGCGAGATCGGCATCGTGCTGTTCCTGGCCTCTGTGGGCCTGAAAGCCGGTCCCGACTTTGTGCGCACCCTGGTTTCCTCCGAAGGCCCCGTGTTCCTGCTGATCGGCTTCGCCATTACGGTGGTGCCGCTGATCATAGCCGCCACGGTGGCGCGCCTGTTCTACAAGTTGAACTTCCTGGAGTTATTCGGCCTCATGGCCGGTTCCTGCACCGATCCCCCGGCACTGGCTTTCTCTACGCAGATGGCCGGCTCCGATGCTCCTGCAGTAGCTTACGCCAGTGTGTATCCGCTGACTATGTTCCTGCGCATACTCATTCCCCAGTTGTTAATTCTTTTGTTTGTATAGTTAAGTTGTGGACATGAACCGGCAGCCATTTTCCAATGGCTGCTTTTTTATGTCTGTTCGTTTATGCAGGGTAGTTATGGCAGGTAGTTATGCAACAGGCAGTAGCAGTGGTCCCGTTGTCTCAGGCAACATCATCTTCGTCGCCGGGGGTGCCGAAATGCAGGTGCTTGGCCGACTCCTTACGGGAGAGCAGCATGGGGATGGCCACCCCGCCGGCGAGGCTCATGAGGATGAACATCACCCGGAGGGCGCTGTTGATCGTCTCATAAAGCACCTGGGAGTAAGCCTCAGGGGGTAGGGTACCCGAGAGCTTGATCAGCCCGATCATCATGCGGTAGGCCAGCAGCCCCGGCACCATGGGGATGACCGCCGGGATGGCGAACACCAGGGGCGGGGAGTGCTTGTTGTGGGCCGCCGATATGCTCAGCACCCCTACGAGGGTGGCCCCGGCCAGGGAGGCCAGCACGGCATTAAGCCCTGCCTCCAGCAACAAGGCCCGCACCAGCCCACCAGCTGCCCCGATGGCAAATATGGAGAGCAGGGTGCGCGGCGGCACGTTGAAGAGGACGGCAAAGCCCAGCGCTGCCGTACCCGACCAAAGAAACTTCTCTACAAGGGTTAACCAATCCATAGGTCAGATTTGATAGATGATGACCGCGCTCGAAAGGCCCAGGGCAATGGCAAAGGCAATGATCAGCCCGTTGATGCCCCGCACCATGCCGATCTGGATATTGCCGTCAATGAGGTCCGAAAACGAGTTGATCAGCGGCACGCCCGGTATGAGGAACAATACACAGGTGGCAAAGGCCGGCTCGTGCTCGTTTGGCGCATCCAGCTTCAGCGGCAGGCCAGCCACGAGGGCGGCCGTTAAGGCTGCGAAATAAACACAGAGGTAAGCATTGAATCCCATGCGCACGGTTTCCTGCCGCACCAGCAGGCCAAGGAAGGAAGCTGCAAAGACAATGATCATATCCTCCGGGCTGCCGTTTGCCAGCCGGCAGAAGGCAGCGCCTGCAAGGCTCACCAGCGTCAGGGTAAGCCACCGCGGGTAATGGGGCAGGGCAGTGAGTCGCGCCAGTTCGGCGTTGATCTGCTCCAGGCTCCATTTCTCTGCCACCACCCTCCAGCTCATGCGGCTGATGCCGGAGAGGATCTTGAAATTCACCCCGTGAGGATGGGTCCTTTTCAGGTTGGTAAAGAAATGCTCGTCGCTTTCGCTCAGCAGCGTCAGCATTATGGTGCGGTGGGAGATCAGCATTTCGGTGCGGTAGCCGAAAGCATCCGCAATGCGGGTGATGGTGATCCGGATGCGGCCGGTGTTGGCGCCGGCACTCATCAGCAGGGATCCTACCTGCAGCAGGATATGACCCAGTTGTACCATCTCGTTTTGTTTGGCAGCATCCATGTGGTAGTGTTGTTCTTTCAGGTGGTGTGAAGTTAGGCAGGGTGAAGGACATTCATATCTCTTACCGGTGCGGGCAGGCGATAAAAGAAAGCAGCCATTAGAAAAGGGCTGCTTGTTTGTTATACGAACTATGACACGACGAAAAAGGTTCAGCGGATATCGCTCTCCCTCGGCACCGGCAGGGTCAAACCCAGGGGCCGGAAATATGTTTGGCCGACCGACTCGAAAAACCAGATCACGTCCTCGATGTTGCAGTGGCCGTGTACGTCGGCCAGCTTAAAGAGCAGCAGGTAGATCAGTCCTACGCCGGGTTGAGCGCTGATCTTCTCATCGAGCTGCTGCCAGCGCTCAAAGCTGGGCCGCTTGCGCTGGGCCTTGTATTCGCGGAACAGCCCGTAGGGTACATCGTGTTGCTCGATGACCGAGTAGATGGTGGCCTTCTCCTCGTGGCTCAGCAGGTCGCAATGGTGCAGGATATCCTTGGCGGCAAACAGGCTGACGATGGAGTGGCGCTTGATGGTCAGGTGCCCGTCGAGGGGGTGGGGTATGGTCATTGACTTATCGTCCTCGGTCTTGCCGATATCGTGCAACAGGGCGGCGATCTTAAGCTCCTCGCGAATCCTGTCTTTCGACAGGCCCATGGTCTCCACCAATAGGAACAGGCGGCAAAGGAAGGAGAGATGGCGCGCCGTAAAGATGCGCTCGACATTGTCGGTAACGGCCGTCAGGTGGTCCACCAGCATGACGCCGCTGGTGTTGGAATAATGAGGGTCTACGCAGGTGCTGGCCCTGCGCCACCATACCGAGCGGCGGATCTTTTGCAGCACGGCTTCTTCGCGGGAAACTATTTGTGTGGCTGTATATTGCTGGATCATAGGTGTCTTGCTATTTAGATACAATGGCTGCCGCATGGTGCGCAGCCTGGGTTTTTCGATAAGTCATTCCAATAGCAAGCCTGTCGTTGAAGGGAAGGAGGACCGGCTAATTCCTTGATGGCCCTCACTTTCCGACGGTAAAAGTAGAAGCGAATATAAGCTCTGCCAATGATGTTGATCAGGAAAAAAACTATTTTTTTCCGGGAGAAAAGAAGTATGCCCGGCAGGTAAAATCCGAGAGGGGAAAGGGAAGGAAGAATAAGGAAAGAGGATATAGGGAGGCTAAAGACTAATACAGCTACTCTCTCTTCCTAATTCCTAATCCCTAATTCCTAATCCCATTTAATGCTACCGCCGCATCACCTGCTTCTGCGCCACCTTAGCCATTGCTTCGGGCGTGGCCTCGTTTTTCCCTTCCAGGTTGATCTTCACGCGGATGGCCTTCAGGCCGCTGATCCCCTGCAGCTCTTCGAGTTCGTGGTGTTCCACCTCGCCTTCCAGCATGCCTTCGCTGGCCAGGAACTCGATGTACTCCAGGTATTCCTGCAGTTCCTTGTGCTGGGAGTACACAATGGCAATATGGCCCGGGCAGGTGAGGCGTTCTCCGTCTCTGATATGCACCTTGTCGATGCGCTTTTTGACGATCTCATAGCGGATGTTGTAGGCCCCATCCACGTCGAACTTGCGCTCCTTGCGGCGGAACGAAATGGACAGCGGTATGCAGTGGGCCAGGATCAGTTGGGTGGTCTTCATGGGCAGGTCCAGCTTTTTCTCCAGTTGGTAGGCAACTCGTGCCGCCTTCACCAGCAGCGAGAGCTGCCACATCTTCAGGTTGCTCACGTAGATCTCGCTGAAGGGCAGGTTGGGCGCCATACTTTGCCCTATGTAGATATTGAACTCCACCCCGTCGGTAATGTAGCGTTCGAAGTAGTGGGGATAGATCTTCTGGATAGTGGCCTGCTCGCGGTCGATAAAGCGATCCAGGGTGTCGTTGATCTTCGTAATGCTTTCTTCGTACTTCTTCCGGTGGTCGTACACGAGGTTCTTCTGCGGGTCGAGGGCCGCAAAGTACTCATCGATGATGCGCTTCATCTCGGGGCGCGTAATGGAAAGGTGGCGGAACAGCACCTCGATATGGTTTTGCAGAAAGTCGTAGATCATCAGCTCGTCATCAGAGAGCAGGGTCTCTGTGGCTGCGTTGATGTACTTATCGATCTTGAACTTGATCTCCTGCAGCAGGGGAAACTCCATCTTGAAGGTGGCCACTTCCAGCACCTTATGCGCCAGGTTCAACTGCTCCAGCAGGTCGAGCTGGATGGCGTTGTTGCGCTCCAGCGAGGAGTTGCGGATATCGATGGCCCCATACAGCGGGTACACGTCGTTGAAAGCAATGTTGGGGATGCGCGCCATCTCGTTTTCCTGGCGGTGTTGCAGGTAGTTGAACGCCGCCTCGGTAAACTTCCACTCCACGGCCGGCTGAATGGCGGTAAAGTGTTCCTTGATGGTCTTGTCGATCTGCAGCTCCAGGGTCTCCACGCTTTTCTCCAGGGCAAAGGTGAACAGCTGCATAGCCGACTGGATCTTGCGTACGTGGTGATAGGATAGGCGCGCGGGTTCCTCGCTCATGATCTCCAACAGGCCTATAAGCTGGCCGTCTTCGCACTTCAGGGGACACAGGATGAGGCTGCGTGCGCCCAGTTCGCGGTAGTAGGGGAGCAGCTCGTTGCCGTTGCCGCTCTGGTCGGTCAGGTTCTGGTAAAGGACGGGCTGGTCGGTATCGCGAAAGATACGCTGAGCCTTTTCTGATGTGCCGTGACGGTAGGCCAGCACCTGCCCGTTGCGAAACAGGATGGAGTTGCGGTAGTGCAGGTCGGAGAACAGGTAGTACTCATTGATGCGGAAAAAAGGCGTAATGCCCACCGACACATCCTTCAGCCCCAGGAAGGTCTGTATGTGGGCCTGCAGCTTATCATACACCGTCACGTCGGAAAAGGCGTTGATATCGATAAGAGTGTTCTTGATCTCAGTGATCACCTGCTCGGCGGTCACGTCGGCCACATCGATCACCACCAGCCCTTCAAACTGGAAGTGCTCGATGGGAAACACCTTACGCAGCTCCTCCATGTCGATGGCCCGCTGCACCGTGTAGGTGTTGGGCATCTCGAAGTCGTCGCTGATCTTCTTTACCGAGACGAATTGCGCGTTGAGCGTCAGTTCCAGGTAGCGGTTGAGCCCGCTCTCCGGATCAGGGAAATAGTGCACCGAGGAAGCCACCTTCGGTGTGTCCCACCCATAGAACTTACGCATGATGAGGTTATAGGCCAGGTATATGGAGGCCTTGGCGATGGTATAATTCGTTTTGTTGTCCGGAACGGAAATGTTGTTGTCGTCCTCTTTTAAGAACTGGTCCTTAAAAGCCTGCGAGGCATAAATGGTCTCGGAACGAAAGGGAAAAGAGATGGCATACATGCCCTGGTGGGCAGCGGTGCTGGGGGTGAAAATGGTCGACAGCAGGGTTTCCACCAGCTCGGCGTGCTTCAGCAAGGGTACGGCGTCCCCGTGTGCCTCGAGCAGCTCGGGTACGGCCTCTACTTCTTTCAGGAGGTTTTCATAAAGTTTCCTGGCACCGGGGCTGCCCTCGGCAATCATCTTACGGATGACCGTCACCAGGGGGTTTACCGAAACCAGGCTGTTGATCCCGCTATGGGTTGATGCGTGTTCCTGCATATAGGTGGTATACTGTTAATTTACAAATTTTCCCGCAGTATGGGATACTCCAATACAATAATCAAGCGACACGCCAAAAAGCTCATCGGGTGTGAGGGAGAAAGTACAGGAGGCAAAAGGAAAGGATTATTGGGCTTCGGCTTCTTTTTTTACCACCTTCTGGAAGTACTGGCAAACCGCCTGCAGCCCGCACTGGCTGCATTTGGGCTTACGGGCTATACAGATGTAGCGTCCGTGCAGGATGAGCCAGTGGTGGAACTTTGCCACCAGCGGGGTAGGGATATGCTTTAACAGTTGTTGCTCGGTGGCCAGCGGGGTTTTGGCCCCGCGGGTGAGCCCTATGCGAGCCGCTACCCGGTGCACATGGGTGTCCACCACCAGGTTGGGCTGGTTGTCAATGATAGAGGTAATGACATTAGCGGTCTTACGCCCGACTCCCGGCAATTGTACCAATTCCTCTACAGTCATGGGAATCTGCCCGCCAAACTGGTTCATCACCTTCTGGGCCATGCCCATCAGGTGGCGGGTCTTGTTGCCCGGAAAAGAGATGCTTTTAATGATGGCGAACAGGTCATCGTACTCCGCACGCGACAGGGACTCCATATCGGGGAAGCGCCCAAAAAGGGCAGGGGTGGTCATATTCACCCGCTTGTCGGTGCACTGGGCTGAAAGGATCACCGCCACCAGCAACTGGTAGGGGTTATCGAACAGCAGTTCGGTCTCCGGATCGGGGAGTACTTCCTGGAAATATCTTATGGTAAAGTCAAAGCGTGCCTGGCGCGTCATAAAGGCCGCAAAGATAACAAACTTGCCGGCTTAGGAGACCTTCTCAGTAGTCCCGGCATAGCGCAGGATGTTCAGTACCACCTGGGTGCGGGGTGATTCCACTAAAGTGTTGAGGCGTTCGTAGGAGGCTTTCAGTACGGCGAGCTTCTCTCTCAGCGTCCAGTCTTCCTGCAGTGCTTTTTCGATGCTAGCGGTCATTTCGGGGGTGGTTTCCTTGTATAGGTATTGTAGCAATTCCTCCGGTGAGTAATTATACATATTCATCCTTTAAGTGTCTTTTTCAATTGATTGGTCCAGATCAGTGACGTATGCATTATAAACGCAAGGGGGAAAGTGTTATTGTGTCATGCCCATGCCGGGGGGTGTTGGTTTTCAGGAAAAATGAGCATAAGAAGTACGTCAATAAGTCATTGAGAAAAAAGAATATAGCGGCAGGAAAAGGGGAAGAATTCCAGCAGGACCGGTAAGGACCTGATTCCTATTCCCTAAAACGTAGAATATTTTTTATAAGTATTACTCTTTCTCTTCGGCGGGCTGGATAATGAAGAGGTCTTCATTGTCGCGCTTCATCATGTATTTTTCGCGCGCAATTTTTTCTATGACGGCGGGGTTATTCTTTAACTCCTCCGAGAACTTGCGTTCCTTAATGATTTCGTTGGTAAAGTACTCCTTGCTTTCCTGCAGCTCGTAGAGGTGCTGGCGGCGCTCGCGCTGGTTGAAAAAGTCGTTGCGGTCGAAGAACAGCATCCACACCACGAAGGCAATGGTGGCCACCAGGTATTTATTGCGGAGGATGTTGAAGACCGGCTTGATCACTTTCATGGCGTTGGTTCCCGCTGAGTGGGGTGACGAAGATAATACAGGAAAGTGGCTTCTGCCATGGGTTTACAAAGATTTTTGAGCCGGTGAGCTATTGCCGCTCAGCCAGTTGCGCGGGAGTTGCTTTCTTACGGCAGCAGGAGCACCCGGCCGCCCCAGAGTTTCGGATAGTCGGTATCCCTAATAAAAAAAGCCACCCGGAGGTGGCTTTTTTCCTGTATAGTGCAAAAGCTTATTTACCAAATTTCAGCTTGTTTCCGGGGTAGATGGCGGAAGCTCCCAACAGCTCCTCGATGCGGATCAGCTGGTTGTACTTAGCCATACGGTCGGAGCGACTGGCCGAACCGGTCTTGATCTGTCCACAGTTCAGGGCTACGGCCAGGTCAGCGATGGTGTTGTCTTCGGTCTCACCGCTGCGGTGGCTCATGATAGTGTTGTAGCCATGGTGCTGCGCCAGGGTTACGGCATTGATGGTCTCGGTAACGGTACCGATCTGGTTTACCTTCACCAGCAGTGCATTGGCAATGCTCTTGTCGATACCCTGCTGGAGGCGCTTCACGTTGGTTACGAACAGGTCGTCACCCACCAGCTGCACTTTACTACCTACTGTTTCAGTCAGCGCTTTCCAGCCTTCCCAGTCGTCCTCGGCCATGCCATCTTCGATGGAACAGATGGGATATTGCTTCACCCAGTTCTCCCAGTATTTCACCAGCTCGTCGGAGCTCATCGTCTTGCCGTCGCTCTTATGGAACGTGTACTTGCCATTCTTGTACAGCTCGCTGTTGGCGGCGTCCATGGCGATAAACACTTGGGAACCAGCCTTATAGCCGGCTGCGTCGATGGCGGTCAGTACGGTTTCAATGGCTTCTTCGTTGGAGCCGATGTTGGGGGCAAAGCCACCCTCATCACCCACATTGGTGCTGTAGCCTTTCTTCTTCAGCACGCTTTTCAGCGCGTGGAAGATCTCCACACCCCAGCGCAGGCCTTCGGAGAACGAAGTGGCGCCCACAGGCATCACCATGAACTCCTGGAAGTCGATCTTGTTATCGGCGTGGGCACCCCCGTTCAGGATGTTCATCATCGGCACGGGCAGGGTACGGGCGTTGGTGCCGCCTACGTAGCGGAACAGGGGCAGGCCGGCTTCTTCGGCAGCTGCCTTGGCTACGGCCATACTAACGGCCAGCAGGGCATTGGCGCCCAGCTTGCCTTTGTTCTCGGTGCCATCCAGTTCGATCATCAACTGGTCGATACCGGTCTGGTCGGCCACATCGTAGCCTACCAGCTCAGGGCTTATTACTTCATTTACGTTTTTAACGGCGCCCAGGACGCCTTTACCTACGTAAACGCTTTTGTCGTTATCGCGAAGTTCTACGGCTTCGTGTATCCCGGTGGATGCACCACTTGGCACCGCAGCGCGGCCCAGGGCTCCATCATCGGTTACTACATCTACTTCCACCGTGGGATTGCCCCGGCTGTCAAGTATCTGACGGGCGAAAATCTCGGCTATGTAACTCATTGTTTCCTTATTTAATTTGTTTGTTGAATAAATTAATTGCCTTCGCTGGCTGCTCCCCGATTTTAAAAGCACGGCAAATATCTGTTAATTCGCTTTAACAGGAGGGCTCTTTTCTGCTGATTTCTATCAGGGGACGGCAAAACAATGGTTACCCCGCTTATTGAATCTACTCATTGCAGAGTTTAAAGCGGCGACAGGGAGGAGGGGTAAAAACGAGAAAGGAACGGCAAACCTGCACAGAAGCAGGTTGCCTCTAAACAGGTACAACTCTAAACTCTAAACTCAAAACCACTAACTGGCATTCCCCGCCGTAGTCAGCGAGCGGAAGATGTCTTCCAGGCTTTCGCTATGGGTTTGCAGCGACACGATATTGAGGTTGTGCTCTACCGCCATACCAAAAACCGCTTTGCGCACCGCCTCGGGGTTATCGGTGGCAATGTGCCAGGTGTAGGTATCCACCTTGTCCACCGACCCTACTTCGGGCAGGCGGGCCAGCCACTCAGCTTCCAGGGCCTCCTTGAACGATACGCGCACTACCGTGGTGGTCGAGCGCTGCTGCAGGTTTTGCAGGGTATCATCGGCCACAATGCGGCCCTTGTTAATGATGATCACCCGGTCGCAGATGGCTTCCACCTCCTGCAGGATGTGCGAGGAGAAGAGCACTAGTTTGTCGCGGCCCTGCTCTTTGATCACGTTGCGGATCTCGATGATCTGGTTGGGGTCCAGCCCGCTGGTGGGCTCGTCCAGGATCAGTACCTCGGGGTTGTGAATAAGGGCGGCGGCCAGGCCCACGCGCTGCTTATAGCCCTTGGAGAGCTGGCCGATGCGCTTGTTGCTCTCTGGGGTGAGTCCGGTAAGGCGGATCACATCTTCCACCTTGGCTTTCTTATCGGCCACTTCGTGCATGTCGGCCACAAAGCCAAGGTATTCGCGCACATACATGTCGTAATACAGGGCATTGCTCTCGGGCAGGTAGCCGATCTTCTTCTTGGCG